>NZ_JBIWYK010000544.1:0-1854 GCF_044752385.1 Allobosea sp. CER48
CTTCCGGCAGCGGCCCAGACCCCGGCGCGGCTGAAGCTGCGCGTGCTGGAAACGACGGATCTGCACGTCAACGTCGTGCCCTACGACTACTTCCGGGATGACCCCGACGACACGGTCGGCCTCGCCAAGACCGCCAACCTGATCAAGGCGGCGCAGGCAGAGGCCAGGAACAGCCTGCTTTTCGACAATGGCGACTTCCTGCAAGGCACCGCTCTGGGCGATTACATCGTCTACAAGAAGGGGCTGAAGGCCGGCGACACGCACCCGATGGTCGCCGCGATGAACGCCCTGCCCTATCTCTGTGGGACGCTCGGCAACCACGAGTTCAACTACGGGCTGGAGTTCCTCGAGCACGGCCTGGGCAAGGCCGAGTTTCCGATGGTCTGCGCCAATGTGGAGCGCGTGGGCGGCGGCAATCTGGTCGATGCCTGGCGGCTGTTCGAGCAGAGCTTCGAAGACGAAGCAGGCAACCGGCACGTGCTCCAGATCGGCGTGATCGGCTTCGTACCGCCGCAGATCATGCAATGGGACAAGGCGAACATCGACGGCAAGCTCATCGCCACCGATATCGTCGACGCGGCCGAGAAGCACCTGCCAGACCTGCTCGACGCGCAGCCCGATCTCGTCATTGCGCTCTGCCATTCGGGCATCGCAGGTGGCGAACGGCGCGGAATGGAGGAGAACGCCGCGCTTCACCTCTCCAGGGTCGAGGGGATCGACGTCATCCTGACCGGCCATCAGCACCTGGTCTTCCCCGGCGGCAAGGCCTTCGACGGCATCGTCGGCGTCGACAACATCAGGGGCTCCCTCAACGGCAAGCCAGCCTGCCAGCCGGGCTTCTGGGGCTCGCATCTCGGCATCGTCGACCTGGAACTGGAGAAGCGTGGCGAACACTGGAAGATCGCCGAGTTCAAGGTCGAGGCCAAGCCGATCTACGAACGCACGCCAGATCGCAAGATCGTGCCGAAAGCCATTGCCGAGCCCGGGATCCTGTCGGCCGTGAAGGCCGACCATGACGCGACTCTCAACTATATGCGCGAGCCCGTCGGCAGCACGGCGTCGCCGATCAATTCCTATTTCGCACTGGTCGCGGACGATGCCTCGATCCAGATCGTCGCCGAAGCACAGATTGCCTATGCCAAGCCGCTGATGGCGCAGACGCGCTGGAAGGACCTGCCGATCCTGTCGGCCGCCGCGCCTTTCAAATCGGGTGGGCGCGCCGGCCCTGCCTTCTATACCGATATCCCGGCCGGGCCGCTGGCGCTGAAGAACATCGCCGACATCTACCTTTACCCGAACACGGTGCAGATCGTGAAAGTCACCGGCGCGGATATCCGCGAATGGCTGGAACGTTCCGCCGGTATCTTCAACCGCATCGACCCGGCGAAGAGCGGGGAGCAGCCGCTGATCAACCCGGCCTTCCCGGCCTTCAACTTCGACGTCATCGACGGCGTGACCTATCGCATCGACGTCACGCAGCCCTCGCGCTACGACAATGACGGCAAGCTCGTCGCAGCCGCTGCGCATCGCATCCGCGACCTCGCCTTCTCGGGAGAGCCCATCGACGAGCAGGCCGAGTTCCTCGTCGTCACCAACAATTACCGAGCCTCGGGTGGCGGGAACTTCCCGGGCACGAAGACGACCATCGTGCTCGAAGCGCCCGATCTCAACCGCGACATCATCGTCCGCCATATTCTCGGTCGGAAGTCGATCGAACCAAAGGCCGATGGCAACTGGTCGCTGGCGCCGCTTCCGCCCGGGCTCGACGTCACGTTCCTGACCGCGCCCGCGGCGGCCGGCAAGCTGCCTGTCGGCCTCAGGATCACGCCGGCGGGCGAAACGACGGAAGGTTTT
>NZ_JBIWYK010000545.1:0-1853 GCF_044752385.1 Allobosea sp. CER48
CCACGGCAGCCGAGCGTGCGGACATGTCGGAACCTGTCGAGGCGGTTGCCCGGCCCGTCGCGCGCCGCCGTTTCTGGGTCCTGCCCTTCGGCCTCACTCTGCTGCTGCTGGCCTACTGCGCGGTCGTTCTTTGGCTCGACCTGCCGCTCTGGGTGCTGCGGCTGGCCTCCATCGCGATCCCCTTCCTCACCGGGCTCATCTATTTCGGGATTCGGCCACGGCTGATCGCCCTCGATATCGGGATCGCCATCGGTTTCGCAATTTTTTCCGTCGTGACCATGAACGCGTTGCTGAGTTGGCACGACAACATACCGCTCCTTCCGCAGGGCCCGGCAGCCTGGCGCGAGACTTCGTTCTACGTGCTGAGCATCGGCGCCTCCATGTTCTCGGGGATGTTGCTGCGCGTGACGCAGGCTGCGCTGACCGCGCGCGGCCTCGTCTCGCTGCCGGAACTGCGCAAGGGGCTGCTGGCCGTGCATGGAAAGGTGCCGATGGAAACGCTGAAGACCATCGAAACCACCATCCTGATGGCCGGCACGATCATTTCTGCCATCTTCGGCCTGATCGCCGGAATTTTGGGAGTGAAATAGGAACGATGAAGAAGGCTGTGCTCATTTCGCACATTCTGCCTGTTGTTCTCGCCGCTGCCGCCATGCTGACAGCCGCGCAAGCGGCCGAGCCGGTGCAGCTCATCACCCGCGAGGAGGCAGGCCTGCCGACAGCGTCCGTCGCACCGGCGAGCACCCGCAACATCACCCGCGGCCCCGGTATCGACACGATGCCGACCCCCGACAAGGGCGTGGACGGCAAGCCCTTCCGGCTGTCGGTTCGATTCATGCCGAGCAACGGCGTGCCGATCGACCCCGCAAGCGTGCGCGTCTTCTATCGCCGGCAGCCCCCGGTCGACATAACCGACCGGATCAAGCCCTACATCACCCCGGCGGGCATCGAGGCGCCCTCCGTGGTCGTCCCGACCGGAAGCCATGTCCTCGAGATCGAAGCGACCGACAAGGAAGGCCGCATCGGCCGCAGGCAGCTCAAGCTGACGGTCGCGCCGTCACCGTGACGCAAACCGGCCGGGCGGCGAAGTTTCACGCCGCCCGGTCGGCGAAGCTGAAGAATTTGTGCCCCAGGAACGAAAACACCATCACCACGCCCGTGGTGACGATCTGCATCGGCAGGTAGGGCAGTCCCGCCCGCGTCACGAACAGATGCATCAGGATGCCGGTAAGCACGAAACCGCCGGCCGCGATCAGCGCGAAGCGCCAGCCTGCCTGCGCATGCGTCCGCGTGGCGTCGAAGGTCATCCAGCGATTGAGCGCATAGGAAACCAGCGCGCCGACGATGAAGCCGGCGAGCGTCGCCGGCACAGGATCGACGTGGCCGAGCTCGACCAGCCCGATCAGCACGCCGTAATGGGCGACGGCCGTCAGCCCGCCCGCCAGGACATAGGCGGCGAGCTGGCGGAACTGGCGCGGGTAGCGGCGAAACGGCATCCGCGCTTCCTAGAGCATTTTCGAGCGAGATGGACACCGCCTCGCGGGAAGAAAATGCGGCGAAGCGAAAACCAGGTCGTGCGCAGCGCGGGGCGAACGATCTTGCCCCGCGCCGCTTGCCGCTTCAGCCCGCTTCGCTGCCGGCGAGATTGGCCGGCATGCCCCCGACCGGCATGTCGAGGCCCTGCTTCAGCGTATCGAGATGGTACTCGCGGATGCGTCCGCTTGTCGGATCGCTGACGAAGGCGCTGGCGCCGGACACGGCGAGGCTCGGCGTCGGGGTCTTCGCGCCGTAGGCACAGTCGAAGGCTGGGACGGCGTCGAAGGAAGCCAGCTCCTTCCAGATCGGCGCGATCT
>NZ_JBIWYK010000546.1:0-1852 GCF_044752385.1 Allobosea sp. CER48
GGGTCAGTTCGCCACCGCGCGGATCGTCCGCCGCAGCTTGCCGATCAGCTCCTCGACCTGGGATTCGCTGATGATCAGCGGCGGCGAGAAGGCGATCGTGTCGGCGGCCGTGCGGATCATCAGCCCCTCCTCGTGGAAGGCGCGCTCGATGAACTCGTAGCCGCGCTTGCCGGCACCTTCCGCACGCGGGGCGAGGTCGATCGCGCCGACGAGGCCGAGCGTGCGGATGTCGACGACGTTCGGCTCGTCCTTCAGGCTCATCACGGCGTCCGCCCAGGCGCCTTCCATCGCGCGGGCGCGCTCGAACAGCCCTTCCTCGCGATAGATGTCGAGCGTGGCGAGCGAGGCCGCCGCAGCGAGCGGATGGCCCGAATAGGTGTAGCCGTGGAACAGCTCGATGACGTTGTCCGGGCCGCCCATGAACGCGTCATAGATATGCTTGCGCACGATCACGCCGCCCATCGGCACCGTGCCGGAGGTCACACCCTTGGCGAAGGTGATCATGTCGGGGATCACGCCGTATCGCTCGGCGGCGAAGGCGAAGCCGAGGCGGCCGAAGCCGGTGATGACTTCGTCGAAGATCAGGAGGATGCCGTGCTTGTCGCAGATCTCGCGCAGGCGCTTGAGATAGCCCTTCGGCGGCGGCAGGGCTCCGGTGGAGCCGGCCATCGGCTCGACGATCACGGCCGCGATGGTGGAGGCGTCGTGCAGCGCGACGATGCGCTCGAGATCATCGGCGAAATGCGCCCCGTATTCCGGCTCGCCCTTGCTGAACGCCTGCTTCTCGCGGTCATAGGTGTGCGCGAGGTGATCGACGCCGGTCAGCAGGGAGCCGAAGAACTTGCGGTTGTTCGACATGCCGCCGACCGAGATGCCGCCGAAGCCGACGCCGTGATAGCCGCGCTCGCGGCCGATCAGGCGGGTCTTGGCGGCCTTGCCCGAGACGTTCCAGTAGGCCAGCGCGATCTTGAGCGCGGAGTCGGCAGCCTCGGAGCCGGAGCCGGCGAAGAAGACGTGGTCGAGATCGCCCGGCGCCAGCGCCGCGATGCGCGCCGCGGCGGCGAAGACCTTGGGGTGGCCGTACTGGAAGGAAGGGGCGTAGTCGAGGTCGCGTGCCTGGGCCTGGATCGCCTGGATGATCGGCTCGCGGGAGTGGCCGGCATTGCAGCACCACAGGCCGGCGGTGCCGTCCATCACGGGCCGGTTCTCGGGCGTGTAGTAGAACATGCCCTCGGCGCGGGAGACCATGCGCGGGTTCTTCTTGAACGACCGGTTGGCCGTGAACGGCATCCAATAGGCTTCGAGATCGTTCGGCGTGCCGATGGCGGAGGAAGCGGAAGTCATTGAAGGCCCCTGTGGATTAACCTTGGTCGAACCTAACAGGCGAAAGCGGCCTGTAAATCGCCATGATGGGGGCTCAAGGCTGCGCCCGGCGGATAGCGGCCTGCGCGAATCTGCGTAGGTGACGTCTAACTGGAAGGCGTGGTTTCCCCGCTTGGGGCGCAGATCGAACGGACCCCAATGGCTGCAGACGACGATGATCTTGCACGGCTGGATGAGCGGGCCGCCGCGATCATCCGCGCGGAACTCGCGCGCATTCTTGCCTCAGACGCCTTTCGCGCCGCCCCGCAGCTTTCGGCCTTCCTGACCTTCATCGTCGAGCGCACGATCGACGGGCGGGCCGTCGAGCTGAAGGGCTACACCATCGCCGTGGAGGGGTTGGGCCGGCCGGCCGATTTCAATCCGCAGATCGACCCGATCGTCCGGGTCGAGGCCGGACGCCTGCGGCGGGCCCTGACGCAATACTACGCCGGAGACGGACAAGGCTCCCCCGTTCTGATTTCAATGCCGG
>NZ_JBIWYK010000547.1:0-1850 GCF_044752385.1 Allobosea sp. CER48
GTCGGCGTTGCTCGCCGGGCGGGCACATGCGGTGCGGCCCCGCCGGAGCGACGGCGCCTTCCGGCTCGCGGTCGACCGCTGCTTCACCCTACAGGGCGCCGGAACCGTGGTGACGGGTACCGTGCTCTCCGGGAGCATTGAAGTCGGCGACGGCGTCATCGTCTCGCCGGCCGGAATTGCGGCACGCGTGCGCTCGATCCACGCGCAAAATCGCGCTGCAGAGCGAGGGAACGCCGGCGATCGCTGCGCGCTCAATCTCGCCGGCCCGGGCATCTCGAAGGAAGCGATCCGCCATGGCGACGTGGTGCTGGCCCCACGTCTCCATGCCCCGACGTCGCGGATCGACGCCGAGGTCATGATGCTGCCCTCGGAGACGAAGCCGCTGACGATGTGGCAGCCGGTGCGCCTGCACCATGCGGCGGCGGAGGTCGGGGCGCGGGTCGTGCTGCTCGGCGAACAGATCGCCCCCGGCGGGGCCGCGCTGGTACAGCTGGTTCTCGACGCCCCCCTGGCTGCGGCGGCACTGGACCACTTCGTGCTGCGCGACACCACGGCCTCGCGGACGATCGGCGGTGGACGCTTCCTCGACCTGCGCGCGCCCGAACGCCGACGACGCAGCCCCGAACGCCTGGCCCAGCTCGCCGCGCTCGGGCTCGCCGATGTCGCCGCCGCGCTACGCGATCTTCTGGCCCTTGCGCCGCATCATGCCGACCTCGAAGGTTTCGTTCGCGATCGGGCCCTGGACGCCGGGGCGGCGATCGATCTGGCGGCGCGCCTCGGCCTGGTCCGCATCGGCGCGCTCGCCATGCTGCCGGGGAACTGGCAGGCTCTCGCCCACGCGGCGGTAGAGCGGCTGGACAGCTGGCATGTCGAGCATCCCGACCTGCCCGGCATGGGGCTGGAGCGTTTGCGTCTCGCCGTCGCGCCGCGCCTGCCGGCGCCCCTCTTTCGTGCCGCGCTCGCACGCCTTGCCGATGAGGGCGTCCTCGTCACGGCGGGATCATGGGTCAGGCGGCCCGGTCACGAGGTCCGGCTGACGGCCGAGGACGAAGCGCTTTGGGCGCAGATCGCCCCGCTCCTCGATGCCGGAGAACGCTTCAGGCCACCGCGCGTGCGCGATATCGGCCAGATGCTCGGGCGCCGCGAGGAGGATATCCGCCGGCTGTTTCGGCTCGCGGGCCGGCGCGGCGATGTCCATGAAATCGCGCTCGACCACTTCTTCCTGCGGGCGACACTCGCGGAAATGATCGGGATCGCAATCGAACTCGCCCACGCCGATCCCGCCGGCTTCAACGCCGCGCAGTTCCGCGACAGGCTCGACAACGGTCGAAAGGTCGCTATCCAGATACTCGAGTTCTTCGATCGCCACGGCATCACCATCCGCCGCGGCGATCTCAGGCGCATCAACCGGCAAAGGCTCGACCTGTTTGGCCCGCAGCCGGCGATGGGCGATGGAGGAGAAGCGTCCCCGGTGGGGCGTCCGGACTTCAAATCCGGGAGGGGCCGTCAAACGGTCTCTGGTGGGTTCGACTCCCATTCTCTTCCGCCAGTTCACTGAGGCCCGCGTTTCCCGAGCCAGCGCTCCCGACATGCGGGAGAGGAACCGGACCGCAGATCACCTCAGCTGGCTGTCCTTGCTGCCGCGGCGATTGTAGCTGCTGGCGGCGGCCGAGCGATCCTGCCCCGACTGACACTGAACGCAAAGGCGCGCTCCCGGCATGGCGCGGCGGCGCGCCTCCGGAATTTCATCGCCGCATTCCTGGCAATGGATTTCACCCGGTCCAGACGGAAGGCGCGAGCGCGCCAGCCGCACGGCATCCGTGATGGAATCGTCGATCTGGTCCTGAACG
>NZ_JBIWYK010000548.1:0-1846 GCF_044752385.1 Allobosea sp. CER48
CGACATGGTCGCCGGTACCGCGACCGCCGGCGACCGGCCGGTCCTCATCGTGGGCGCCGCCGCGCAATTGCCGGCCGGCCTGCTGCCGCGCGTCGGCATGGCAGAAAACGTGCGGGCTACCTGGCCACTGCGCTCCGACGCCGTGGTCGTGACGCCGGATGCGGAAGGCGCGGCCGTCTTCGACGCGGTCATCGACCGTTTGCAGGGACGGCAGGCGACGCCGGAGGCTTCAGGCGGCCCGACGCCGACGACGGAGGGCGTTCGCGATCGCTGGCGCGATTCGCTCAGCGGCCCGATCGCCCGCTACTTCATCGGTTTCGACCAGTGGCTGCAACGCACCTTCGACCTGTCCATCGCGCAGTTGCGCACGCCCTCGCGCGCACCGGCGCTCTACGAGCCGGCCGAAGGCACCGAGCTGGTCGCCGCCCAGGCCGCCGATCCGGATACGGCCCAGCTCTGGACCGCCTTCGTCGCCCGGCGCGAAGATGCGCTCGAAAGCACCGTCGACCGGGTGGTCTCGCCGGGCAACTGGGCGGGCATGGCCGGCAAGATCACCGCTTTCCGGGGCTCTCAGGAGGCTCATGTGATCTCGGCCGACAAGGTCTCCTTCGTCATGACGAGGCCGTTCAGCCTGGCAAACATGCGGCTCGTGCTGGCCAACTGGATGTCGAGCAACATCGGCATCTACGCGCTGGCTCTCCTGCTGGCCTGCATCGGCCTCGGCATCGGCACCTGGGCGATGATCGGACGTATGGGGCGCCGGTCATGAAGCGTTTCCTCGCCATGCTGGCAGCCGCGCTGCTCGGCTTCCTCTCGGACGCGGGGGCGACCGTGCCTGCCGATGCCTGGGCCCTCTACCGGCAAAAGTTCGTGACGAGCGAGGGACGTGTGATCGACGATGCCAATGGCGGCATCAGTCACAGCGAAAGCCAGGGCTACGGCCTGCTGCTGGCCTGCCTCGCGGGGGACCGCAGCACCTTCGCCAGCATTCTCGCCTTCACCCGCACGGAGCTCCTCATCCGCGACGACGGGCTTGCCGCCTGGCGCTGGGACCCGAAGGCAACCCCCCGCATCACCGACATCAACAACGCCAGCGACGGCGATCTGCTGATCGCCTACGCCCTCGCCTGCGCGGGCGAACGCTGGAACATGCCGGCCTACACCAACGCCGCGCGCCAGATCGCCCGCTCGCTTGCCAAGGTCGGCCTGCTGAAGCGCGGGAACGATGTCTGGCTGATGCCGGCCGCGAGCGGCTTCTCCGAAAAGGATCGGGCAGACGGGCCTGTGATCAACCCGTCCTATTGGGTGTTCGAAGCTCTGCCGGTCATGGCCAGGCTGACCGGCGATCCGATCTGGATGCAGGTCCAGGCGAGCGGACTGAAGCTGCTGGACGAGCTCGCGAAGCGCAAGGCACTGGCGCCCGAGTGGCTTTCGATCAAGGCCGAGCCGAAGCCGGCCGAAGGCTTCCCGGCCCAGTTCGGCTACAACGCTCTGCGCATTCCGCTGTATCTGGTCAGTGCGGGGCTTGCCGAGAAGGCCCGGCTCGAACCGTTCCGGCGCGCCTGGGCGGACGGCACGGCGGTGGTCGACATCGTCAGCGGCAAGCCCGTCGAACCGCTGCCCGATGCGGGCTATCGCATCCTGGCTGCCGCCATGGCCTGCGCTCTCGACGGCACCCCGATCCCGGGCGAGCTGAGATCATTCCAGCCGACGCTCTACTACCCCTCGACCCTCCAGCTTCTGTCCCTCTCGATGCTGCGCGAGAGGTATCCGCAATGCATGTGAAATCGGCCCTGATCGTCGCCGCGGCATCGAGCGTCGCCTTCTACGTCCTCGGGCGCTACGG
>NZ_JBIWYK010000549.1:0-1840 GCF_044752385.1 Allobosea sp. CER48
TTGAGCGTCGCGACGAGCGGCGTCATGGCGGCGAATCGCGGGGGGGGAAGCTAGCCTCCCCTTAGCGGAATTCGCTTCTTCGTGCCGCCATTCTCGGCGGTTAACCTCCGTTAACCACAGCGACCTAGCCTGACCGGGAATCTGTCCGAATCGGTGGAGACCATGCGCGCCTATCTACTGGCCTTGCCACTCGCCCTCCTTGCTTCCGCGGCCTCGGCTCAGGGAAGCTTCCAGTCCTGCCTTGCCGGGCTGCGCTCGGAGGCGGCGGCCAAGGGCGTATCCAGCGCGACCTTCGATCGGGCCATGGCCGGCGTCGAGCCGGACATGAAGGTCATCGAAGCGATGAACAACCAGCCGGAGTTCAAGACGCCGATCTGGGATTATCTCGGCACGCTGGTCGATGACGAGAAGGTCGCGGAAGGGCGCGCGATGATGCGCCAGCATGCATCGACGCTCGCGGCGGCTGAGCAACGCTTCGGCGTCGACCGCCACACCATCGCCGCCGTCTGGGGCGTCGAGAGCGATTTCGGCAAGGCGCGCGGCAAGATGCCCCTCGTCCAGGCGCTCTCGACCGGCGCCTGCCTTGCGCCGCGCCGCAACGCCTTCTTCAAGGGCGAACTGATCGCGACGCTGCAGATCATCCAGCGCGGCGACGTGCGGCCCGAGCGACTGTTCGGCTCCTGGGCCGGCGCCTTCGGCCATACCCAGTTCATTCCCTCGACCTATCTGCGCCTCGCCGTGGATGGCGACGGCGACGGCCGGCGCGATCTCGTCGATTCGATTCCCGATGCGCTGCATTCCACCGCGAATTTCATGGCCAAGGCGGGTTGGGTGACCGGCGCAACCTGGGGCTATGAGGTGCGCGTCCCCGGCGGCTATTCCGGCTCGGCCGGACGCAATCCCAAGCGCCCCCTGTCGCATTGGGCGGCGCAAGGCATCGTCAAGTACGACGGTTCGCCGCTGAACGGCACCGGCAATGCGGGCCTGCTGATGCCGGCCGGCCGCAACGGCCCCGCCTTCCTCGTATTCAAGAACTACGATGCCGCCTACAGCTACAACGGCGCGGATTCCTATGCGCTCGCCATCTCCCTTCTCTCCGACCGCCTGCGCGGCCGGCCGGGCGTGCAGGGCGACTGGCCGACGGACGACCTGCCGCTCTCGCGCGAGCAGCGGCGTGAGCTCCAGCGCCTGCTGATCGCGCGTGGCTACAATGTCGGCGAGCCCGATGGCGCGGTGGGGTCTCTGACCCGCACGGCGATCAAGGAGATCGAGGGCAGGCTCGGCATGCCGCAGACCGGGCGGCCGGGCGAGAAGGTGCTGCGCGCCCTGAAGAGCGGGCGGGTCTGAGCCGCAGAAAACGGGTGGCGTAGCGTCTGCTCTTCGGAGAAGGGTTCCGGATCCTTTCCGGAGATTCGCCATGTCTCGTCGCCTGATTTCCACCGGCTCGCCCTTCGAGCGCTCCTTCGGCTACTCGCGCGCGGTGATCGACGGCGATCTCGTCTTCGTTTCCGGAACGACCGGCTACGACTACGCCACCATGACGCTGCCGGAGGAGGCAGCCGACCAGGCGCGCAATATCTTCCGCACGATCGGCGCCGTGCTGGAGGAGGCGGGCTCATCGCTCGCTCAGGTGGTTCGGGCACAGTACTTCGTTACCGACCGCAGATATTGCGAGCCGGTGCTCGCCGTATGCGGCGAGTTCTTCCGCGAGATCAGGCCAGCCGCCGGAATTTACGTCGTCGCCGGCTTGCTCAAGCCCGAGATGAAGATCGAGATCGAGGTGACCGCACGCATCGGCCGCTCCTGACGGGAGCCTTGTCGACAAGTTGCCGACATTTGG
>NZ_JBIWYK010000550.1:0-1830 GCF_044752385.1 Allobosea sp. CER48
GTTCACAACAATCGGTCAGCAGCGCCGTGATCGTTGCGCGGTATTCCATCCAGGTCGCCAGCGGCCGCATGCACCCGCTACAGCGCACCTCAGAATTCGGCATGAGATCTTCAGGAACGCGCACGCTTGCCGACCCGCACGCTTCGCACTCGAATCCTTCCTGACGCATCTTCCAGTGTCCGGATGCTCCCAGCCCCGCCGGCAACCCCCGCAATCGGATACCGGAACGATCTATCGAGGGATCGGTTCCTGTGAGTGGCGCTGCACGACGGACAAGGCCGCTATAATGGAGGCGTTGGTATGTTCGAGGGGTTCAAGCTTGATGCGGCTGAGGTGACCGGGGGATCGATCCGGTTTCGCCAAGGCGGCAACGGCCCGCCACTCTTACTGCTGCACGGCCATCCACGGACCCATGCGACATGGCACAAGGTCGCCGGGCATTTGCGGGCGCGCTACACGCTGATTTGCCCCGATCTGCCGGGCTTCGGCGGTTCGTTCAAGCCTGCCGATCGGCCGGACCATGCAAACTCGTCGAAGCGGGCGAAGTCTTTCGCCCTCGTCGAGTTGATGCAAGCGCTCGGCCACGACAGCTTCAGCGTCGCCGGCCATGACAGGGGCTCGTACGTCGCCTTTCGCATGGCGATGGACCACCCGGGTCGCGTTCGGAAGCTGGCCATTCTTGATGGGGTCCCGATCCTAGAGGCGTTGGAGCGTTGTCGCGAGGAGTTTGCCCGCCGCTGGTGGCACTGGTTCTTCTATGCCCAGCCGGAGAAGCCCGAGCGTGCGATCGGAGCCGATCCACTGGCTTGGTATGGAGGCAGCGCCGAAGCGATGGGGGAAGAGAACTTTGCGGACTTCGCACGCGCCATTTCGGACCCCGGCACCATTCACACGATGCTCGAGGATTACCGGGCAGGCTTGACCGTCGACGTCGCGCATGATCGCGAGGACCTTGCCGAAGGCCGCAAGCTTCAATGTCCGCTCCTGGTTCTCTGGTCGGAGCGAGATGACCTGCCGGACCTTTATGGCGACGTCGTCGCCGTCTGGAAGCGATGGGCCGACGACGTTCGCGGCGCATCGATCCCAAGCGGACACCATATGGCGGAGGAAGCCTCCGAGGCGCTTGCGCATGCTTTCGAGGCGTATTTCGATACCCCCGAGTCGTGAGACGGTCGGCTGTGACTATTATCCCAGGAAACGCCGGGCGATCTCGCGCAGAAATCTCGGGAGCTCCTCGAAGGCATAAGGCATATAGACGCGTTCGAGCCTTTGGTGGAATTCGCGCCCCCACGGTCCGATGTTGACGACGGGAAAAACCAGCGTATCCGCACCCGCCCGGTCGACGAGGGATGCGATCGGGGTATTGGCGGCAATCTGGTCCTGATCCGCGTCCAGCGGCCGGTGGCCGAGGAAGCTCATATCCGAGATGCCGGTGAAGTACTCGCGATACTTGATCGCCGGTCTGCGGGTCTCCTCGTGACACCGGCGCGCGTCTTCGATCGCGGCGGCAAAACCGGCAGGGTCGTCCCCTCTCGCCAGATGGGTGGCGGGATACACGAGGCTGCTGAACCCGTAGACGATGGTCGGGCCGACCAGGCCGGCTTCCGTTGCCATCGCGCTGACGACGGCGCGCGTCTGTGCCAAGGGGTCGTCTGAATCGCGCCAGGCTTTCTCGGTATGGCGCACCCTGGCCAGGGCTTCGCGACCGCAGACACGCTCGACACGTTCCAATAACTCCCCCGCCGAAACGAGTGCGGCGCTGGGGGTGGTTCGCTCCCGGGTCCGGAGCATCTTCGCGTAGCATCGCGCACGCCGGTTGAAATTCTCGAT
>NZ_JBIWYK010000551.1:0-1825 GCF_044752385.1 Allobosea sp. CER48
CATCGCCGGCGGGCTGGAACATCCCTGGGGGCTCGCCTTTCTGCCCGATGGGCGCATGCTCGTCACCGAGCGGCCGGGGCGGCTGCGGTTGGTCGAGGCCGACGGCAAGCTGTCGCGACCGGTCACCGGCGTGCCCAGCGTGATGGGCCGCGGGCAGGGTGGCCTGCTCGATGTCGCTCTGGATCCCGCGTTTGCTCAGAACCGCCTGGTCTATGTCTCCTTCTCCGAGCCACGTTCCGGTGGCAACGGCACCAGCGTTGCCCGCGGGCGCCTCAATGAGCAGGGCACGGCGCTGACCCAGGTCGAGGTCATCTTCAGGCAGATGCCTTCGATCAACTCGAACATGCATTTCGGCTCCCGCCTCGTCTTCGACCGGACGGGTGCGCTCTTCGTCACGGTCGGGGATCGCTACAGCCAGCGCGATCAGGCGCAGAATCCGGAAAACCATATCGGCAAGGTCATCCGCATTCGGCCGGAGGGCGGCGCACCGGCCGACAATCCGAAGAAGCAGGGCTGGGCGCCCGAAATCTGGTCGATCGGCCACCGCAACGTGCAGGGCGCGGCGCTCCACCCGCAGACCGGTCAGCTCTGGACTGCGGAGCATGGCGCGCGTGGCGGTGACGAGATCAACACGCCGAAGGCCGGGCTGAACTATGGCTGGCCGGTCATCACCTACGGCGTCGACTATTCCGGCGCGAAGGTCGGCGAGGGTACGGCGAAGCCCGGCATGGAGCAGCCGCTGTTCTACTGGGACCCGTCGATCGCGCCCTCCGGCGCGGCGTTCTACACCGGAGAGGTCTGGCCGGCCTGGAAGAACTCGCTCTTCGTCGGCGCGCTCGCCGGGCAGATGCTGGTCAGGCTGTCTACGCAGGGCGAGACCGTGACCGGCGAGGAGCGCCTGCTCACCTCGATAGCCGAGAGGATCCGGGACGTGGTGCAGGGGCCGGACGGCTTCCTCTACCTGCTCACCGATGACGACAGCGGCAAGATCCTGCGGCTGCGGCCGGCGAAATAGAGGCCCGCCCGGGCGATTGGATCAGGGCCCGCAATCCCACTCGCTTTCGACGGCGAAGACCTTGCGCGTGGCGAGGTGGCCGTTTGCGTCATAGAGATCGCCGACGAAATATTCGGTCCCGGCAGCATCGCGCGTGCTGCGCTCGACCTGCAGCGACCAGCCGTAGCCAAGCTGCTTGCCGCCTTGCCAGCTGCGATGGATCGCGTTCGGGGAGGCGGCCGAGAGAATGCGCGCGGAATCGCTGCTGGGGCTGCAGGTCGGGCCGGCCATGGCCGCGCCGGGCGCGAGCACGAGCCCGCAGAAGATCAGTGCCGTCTTGTTCAAGGCAGTTGTTCCTGGTCGCTTGTCGGTTTGAAGTCTGAGCCGGAGGGAGTCCGCTCAGCCTTTGGCGTGGAAGATGAAGAAGGCGCCTGCCGCGATCAGGGCAAAGCCGACCGCGTGGCTCCAGGTCAAGGATTCCTTGAGCCAGAACACCGAGAAGCCTGCGAAGACGGTGAGGGTGATGACTTCCTGCATCGTCTTGAGCTCGGCGGCCGAATAGACGGCCGAGCCGATGCGGTTCGCCGGCACAGCCAGCATGTATTCGGGCAGCGCGATCATCCAGCTCGCGAGGATGGCGAGCCAGATAGCGGTGCTTTTGTAACTGAGGTGCCCGTACCAGGCGAAGGTCATGAAGATGTTCGAGCCGAACAGCATCAGGATCGGCAGGAGATGGGCGAGGGAGAGCGTGGGCATGCCGGGAGCTTTCTTCGCGACGGCCTTGATGGCGACGGCTGACAACGGTCTTTCCAGGGTGCGGTTCCGCCGGTC
>NZ_JBIWYK010000552.1:0-1822 GCF_044752385.1 Allobosea sp. CER48
CCGGCATTGTTTCGGACCCGTGCAGCCATCGCAATGGGCCGGAGCGGTTGCGGCGGGCGGCGGCGCTCGCTACATAGCGGCCAGATTTCCCGACATCCCGTGTCGCAGCCCCGAAAGCGGAGCCCGCTCGCCTCATGTCCCGCCAGTTCATCTACCACATGCGCGGCCTGTCCAAGACCTATCCGGGCGGCAAGCAGGTCCTGAACAACATCCATCTCTCCTTTTACCCGGACGCGAAGATCGGCGTGCTCGGCGTCAACGGCGCCGGTAAATCGACCCTGCTCAAGATCATGGCCGGCTTCGACAAGGAATGGACCGGCGAGGCCTGGGTCGCGGAGGGCGCGCGCGTCGGCTACCTGCCGCAGGAGCCGAAGCTCGACGAGAGCCTGACGGTCCGCGAGAACGTGATGCTCGGCGTCGCGCCGCAGAAGGCGATCCTCGACCGCTACAACGAGCTCGCCATGAACTATTCCGACGAGACCGCCGACGAGATGACCAATCTCCAGGACGAGATCGAGGCAAAGGGCCTCTGGGATCTCGATTCCAAGGTCGACCAGGCGATGGACGCGCTGCGCTGCCCGCCGGACGACTGGGCGGTCGACAAGCTGTCGGGCGGCGAGCGCCGCCGCGTCGCCATGTGCAAGCTGCTGCTGGAACAGCCCGAGCTGCTGCTGCTCGACGAACCGACGAACCATCTGGACGCCGAGACCACCGCTTGGCTGGAAGGCCACCTGCGGACCTATCCGGGCGCGATCCTGATCGTCACCCACGATCGCTACTTCCTCGACAACGTCACCAGCTGGATCCTCGAGCTCGATCGCGGCCAGGGCATCCCCTATGAGGGCAACTACTCGGCCTGGTCGGTGCAGAAGCAGAAGCGCCTCGCCCAGGAAGGCCGCGAGGATGCCTCGCGCCAGAAGACGCTGGAGCGCGAGGCGGAGTGGATGGCGGCTTCGCCGAAGGCCCGTCAGGCCAAGAGCAAGGCCCGTATCCAGCGCTATGACGAGCTTGTGCAGAAGGCCTCGAACAAGGGGCCGGACACCGCCCAGATCATCATTCCGATCGCGGAGCGGCTGGGCAACAACGTCGTCGATTTCGAGGACCTGTCGAAGGGCTTCCAGGACAAGCTCCTGATCGACGGGCTGACCTTCAAGCTGCCGCCGGGCGGCATCGTCGGCGTGATCGGCCCCAACGGCGCCGGCAAGACGACCCTGTTCAAGATGATCACCGGCGCCGAGAAGCCCGATGCCGGCACGATCAAGATCGGCGAGAGCGTACAGCTCGGCTATGTCGACCAGAGCCGCGACTCGCTCGACGACAAGAAGAACGTCTGGGAGGAAATCTCCGGCGGCAACGACATCATCTATCTCGGCAAGAAAGAGATCAATTCGCGCGCCTATTGCTCCGCCTTCAATTTCAAGGGTGGCGACCAGCAGAAGAAGGTCGGCTCGCTCTCGGGCGGCGAGCGCAACCGCGTCCACCTCGCCAAGATGCTGAAGAGCGGCGCCAACGTCCTGCTGCTCGACGAGCCGACCAACGACCTCGACGTCGACACGCTGCGTGCGCTCGAGGAGGCGCTGGAGGATTACGCCGGCTGCGCCGTGATCATCAGCCACGATCGCTGGTTCCTCGACCGTATCGCGACCCATATCCTCGCCTTCGAGGGCGACAGCCATGTCGAGTGGTTCGAGGGCAACTTCGCTGAATACGAGGAAGACAAGAAGCGTCGCCTCGGCATCGACTCGACCATTCCGAAGCGCATTCAGTACAAGAAGTTCACGCGCTGAGGCGCTGATCCCAGGATAGGAAAGCCCCGTGGCGC
>NZ_JBIWYK010000553.1:0-1821 GCF_044752385.1 Allobosea sp. CER48
GCTGATCGAAGGCGCCTGGCTCGATCGCTTCCTAGCGCTCGTCCCCGAGCGCGCCGCCATCCTCGACATCGGCTGCGGCTCTGGCCAGCCGATCGCCCGCTATATCCTCGACAGGAATCACGCCGTCACCGGCATCGACTCCTCGGCGGCGCTGATCGAGCTCTGCCGGCGACGCTTTCCGCAGGCCGCGTGGCAGGTGCAGGACATGCGCCGGCTCGCCCTCGGCCGCCGCTTCGACGGCCTGATTGCCTGGGATTCGTTCTTTCACCTGACGCCGGAGGACCAGCAGGCGATGTTCCCGGTCTTCGCGGCCCATGCGGCCGCAGGCGCCGCCCTGATGTTCACCAGCGGCCCCTCGCATGGCGAAGCGATCGGCATCTTCGAGGGTGAGCCGCTCTATCATGGCAGCCTGGCGCCGGAGGGGTACCGCGCGCTGCTCGCGGAAAACGGCTTCGCCGTCGTCGCGCATGTTGCCGAGGATGCGAGCTGCGGCGGCCATACGATCTGGCTCGCCCGCAAGATCTGACGCTTCAGGGCGCGCGGTAGTCGGGGCCGCGCCGGGCATTCGCGAGCGCTGCTCCCAGCGCATCGGCAAAGCCGGCGCGCTCATGCGGCGAGAGCGCGGACGCCACCGCCACGCTCTGCCCGCGCGAGACCAGCGACAGGCCGAGCAGGCCGTAATCCTCGTCGGTCTCGCGTTCGAGCCGCGTCCAGGCCGGATTGAAGCGCCAGACCGCCTCGCGGCCGTGATGCGAAACCTTGCGCAGAAAGACCTCCAGCGGCGTCACCACGATGCGCTCGAAGGCGCGGGCATGACGGAAGTTGACGTGAAAGGCGATGAAGAGGGCGAGAATGTCGAGGCCGAAGAAGCCGGCCACGGGCCAGGCGCCGAGCACCACGAAGGGAATCGACGAGATGACGCTGGCCAGGCAGACCAGCGTCATCACGATGCGGAACCCGTTCTGGCCGAGCGAGCGATGCGGCGTGATCGTCGCGTCGAAGACCGGGCGCCGCGCGGCGTCCATGCTCTCGCTCTCGGGGCTCTTGCCGGGGTCCATCACCGCATTATAACGCCGTCATGGATCAGCAGAACAGGCCCGCGCGTGCCCGTGCCCCGGCGAAGCGCATCACGTTGCCGCGCGCCCGCAAGCCGGCCGAGATTCGCCAGATCTTCGAGCGCTTCCGCACCGCCAACCCGGAGCCGAAGGGCGAGCTTGAATCGGTGAACGCCTTCACGCTGCTGGTCGCCGTCGTGCTCTCGGCGCAGGCGACCGATGCCGGAGTCAACAAGGCGACGCGCCCGCTCTTCGCCATCGCCGACACGCCCGCCAGCATGCTGGCGCTCGGCGAGGAAACCGTACGCGACTACATCAAGACGATCGGTCTCTTCCGCACCAAGGCCAGGAACGTCATCGCGCTCTGCGAGAAGCTGATCGCCGAGTTCGGCGGCGAAGTCCCGACGACGCGCGAGGCGCTGGAAAGCCTCCCCGGCGTCGGCCGCAAGACCGCGAACGTCGTGCTCAACATCGCCTTCGGCGAGATCACCCACGCGGTCGATACCCATGTCTTCCGCGTCTCCAACCGGCTGCGGATCGCGCCCGGCAAGAACGTGATGCAGGTGGAGCTCGGGCTGGAGAAGGCCATTCCGGAGGATTTCGGCCGCCACGCCCATCACTGGCTGATCCTGCACGGGCGCTACACCTGCAAGGCGCTCCGCCCGGAATGCGGCCGCTGCATCCAGAACGACCTCTGCGACTCACCGGACAAGCGCGTGACCTGAACCTCCACGGTGACGCTGCGTGAGCCCTCCCTTCGTCTGCT
>NZ_JBIWYK010000554.1:0-1807 GCF_044752385.1 Allobosea sp. CER48
TTTCCCGGAGATGCAGAAGCGCGGCGCCAAGCCCGGCGACCTCGTCGCCCTGCTCTCCGCCACCGGCGCGCAGACCGAGACGATCCCGCCCTCGATCGTGCTGATCACCATCGGCTCGGTCACCGGCGTCTCGATCGCGGCGCTGTTCACCGGCGGCCTGCTGCCGGCCGTGGTGCTGGGCATCGCGCTCTGCTTCGTCGTCTGGTGGCGCTGCCGCGGCGAGGACCTGAGCAACGTCACGCGCTACCCCAAGCGCGAGATCGCCAAGCTTGCCCTGATCGCAGCGCCGGCCATCGCCCTTCCCTTCATCATCCGCGCCGCGGTGGTCGAGGGTGTCGCCACCGCGACCGAGGTCTCGACCATCGGCATCGCCTATGCCGTGCTCGCCGGCATCCTGCTCTACCGCCAGTTCGACTGGCGCCGCCTGCCGCGCATGCTGGTGGAGACGGCTTCGCTGACGGGCGCGATCATCTTCATCATCGGCTGCGCCACCGCCATGGCCTGGGGCCTGACCCAGTCCGGCTTCTCGCGCGATCTGGCACAGGCCATGGCGGGCGTTCCGGGCGGCGGCTGGGGTTTCCTCGGGATCTCGATCGTCGCCTTCACCATCCTCGGCAGCGTGCTGGAGGGCATCCCCGCCATCGTGCTGTTCGGCCCGCTGGTGTTCCCCATCGCCAAGCAGGTCGGCGTGCACGAGGTCCACTATGCGATGGTCGTGATCTTCGCGATGGGTATCGGCCTGTTCGCCCCGCCCTTCGGCGTCGGCTATTACGGCGCCTGCGCGATCAGCAAGATCAGCCCGGACGAAGGCATGAAGTATATCTGGGGCTACATCCTCGCCCTGCTGCTCGGCCTCGTCGTCGTCGCCGCCGTGCCGTGGATCTCGATTGGCTTCCTGCGCACCTAGGTCGCTTCTCGAAACGACTCTAGGCCGCGAGCCCGCCATTCTCCTCGATGAAGCCGACGATCTCGTCGAGGCCGATGCGGCGGTTCATGTCGGTGAAGACGAAGGGGCGCTCGCCGCGCTGCTTGAGCGTATCCGAACGCATCACGTCGAGATTCGCGCCGACATGGGGCGCAAGGTCGATCTTGTTGATGATCAGCAGGTCGGAACGCGTGATGCCCGGGCCGCCCTTGCGCGGGATCTTCTCGCCGCCGGCGACATCGATGACATAGAGGGTGATGTCGGCGAGATCCGGTGAGAAGGTTGCGGCGAGGTTGTCGCCGCCGGACTCGATGAAGACCACGTCGAGATCGGGGAAGCGGCGACGCATCTCGGCGATGGCCGCCAGGTTGATCGAGGCATCCTCGCGGATCGCGGTATGCGGGCAGCCGCCGGTCTCGACCCCGATGATGCGCTCCTCCGGCAACGCCTGCAGCCGGTTGAGGATCAGCTCGTCCTCCCTGGTGAAGATGTCGTTGGTGACGACAGCGACGGAATAGCGCTCGCGCATCGCCTTGCAGAGCTTTTCGGTGAGCGTGGTCTTGCCGACGCCGACCGGGCCGCCGATGCCGACCCGAAGCGGACCATTGGAGGATTTCACGAGCGGAACACCCTGGAATACTGCGTTTCGTGGTTCATCGACATGATGTCGGCGAGGATGGAGCAGGTGCCGAGATCGTCGAGCGTCGAGCCGGCGGCACGCCGGGCGGTGCGCAGGACCACAGGCTCCAGCGCGGCGAGCGCCGCCACCCCGTCGCGCTGGCCGAGCGGGACCAGCCGCACGCAAGCCTGCACGAGGTTCGAGGCGAAGGCGTGGAGATAGGCAGTGAGCGCATCTTCGAGCCCGACACCATGCCGTGCGGC
>NZ_JBIWYK010000555.1:0-1798 GCF_044752385.1 Allobosea sp. CER48
TCAGGGCGCCCGGGCTTGGCGAAACCGGGACGATCCAGGTCGCGCGGATCGTCGATGCGGCCCGCGCGGCCGGCATCGTCCGCGATGCTTCCGATCTGGAAAGCCAGGGCTTCGCGCAGGTGGTTGTGACGCGAGCCGCACGCCGGGTCACCGCTTCCGACATGGAGGCCGCAGTGAAGGCGGGCCTGCAGGAGCGCTTTGGTGTCGATGCCCGGGTCTTCGCGCTGGCGATCGATGGCGGTGCGCCGGCCGTCGCGATCGAGCCCGAGCTGACCGGCGAGGTTGCCGTCGTCGATCTCTCCTTCGATGCTCGCTCGCGGCGGCTGCAGGCGCGGCTGGCCGTGCCCGGCAGCATGGCGATGCGCCTGAAGCCGCTGCGCATTTCCGGCCAACTCGTCGAGACCGTCGAGGTCGTCGTGCCGAAGCGACAGATCGGCCGCGGCGAGACGCTCGGCAAGGACGACGTCATCGTCGAGCGTCGCCCGCGCGACGGGCAGGGCGGCGAGATCATCAACGATGCGCGCGCCGCCATCGACAAGGTTGCGCGCCGGGCCCTGCTCGCCGGTGTGCCGCTGCGTGCGAGCGACGTCCAGCGCGAGGAAATCGTCGGCAAGGGCGACCTCGTCACCATCGTCTACGAAGCGCCGGGGCTCGTGATCACGTTGCGGGGCCGGGCCAACGAAGCCGGTGCGATGGGCGACGTGGTCTCCGTGACCAACCCTCAATCCAAGCGCGTGCTGCAAGGCAAGGTGACAGGGCCAGGTCGGGTTTCCGTCCAGCCGACCGCCGCCGGCCGCATCGCAAGCGCCCAGTGATTTCCATGGAAACCGCCATGCACTCCAACCGTCTCGCCAAGCTCTCCGGCCTGCTGCTGCTCACCGCTTCGCTCGGGGCCTGCGGCATCGGCGACCGCCTAGCCAATGTCGGCCAGGCGCCGACGCTCTCGCCGGTCGAGGATCCCACCGCCGCCAAGGGCTACAAGCCGGTGCAGATGCCGATGCCGGCGATGGAGCATGCTTCCTATGCGCCGAACTCGCTCTGGCGCACCGGGTCGCGGGCCTTCTTCAAGGATCAGCGCGCCCGCAATGTCGGCGATCTCGTCACCGTCAAGGTGAAGTTCACTGATCGGGCGCAGCTCGACAACACCACCAAGCGCAGCCGCAAGAACGGCGAGGATTTCGGTGCGGCAAGGATCATGGGCTTCGAGAACAAGCTCGACAAGTTCCTGCCGGACGGCTCGAACGCCGGCGAGTTGCTGAAGCTCGACTCCGAAGGCTCGAGCGAGGGGGCCGGCTCCGTGCGCCGGAGCGAGCAACTCGCCACGAATGTGGCGGCCGTGGTCACCCAGAACCTGCCCAATGGCAATCTCGTGATCGAGGGCAAGCAGGAGATCCGCGTCAACTTCGAGATCCGCGAGTTGATCGTCGCCGGCGTGATCCGGCCGGAGGATATCGAGTCCGACAACACGATCGACTCGACCAAGATCGCCCAGGCCCGCATCGCCTATGGCGGCCGTGGCCAGATCACGGACGTCCAGCAGCCGCGCTACGGCCAGCAGGTGATGGATATCCTGCTGCCCTTCTGATCCTTCCCGAAATCCGGACGGCGCGGAACGCTCCCCCTTGTCTCCGCGTCGCTTCGGCCGGCGGTCTCTCCCGAGCCGCCGACAGCCCCGGCCGCCCGCCACGCTCCCCAAGCTCTTGGGCTGACGGCCAGAAGCCCCGCGTTCTCCCGACGCGGGGCTTTTCCAGCTCAAGCCGGAATCGTCAGGCCTGCCTGGCCGAAAAGGCAACGCGCT
>NZ_JBIWYK010000556.1:0-1797 GCF_044752385.1 Allobosea sp. CER48
AGGAAGATAGGTACCAGGACGGAGCCTCGGCCGCCGCGGATCAGTGCCGCGTCGTCTCGTCGTCCTTCCGCGCCACCTGGGCCTGCTCGAAGGTCGCCATGCCGGAGTGGACTGCGGCAGCGGCCTTGACGAGGCCAGCGGCGAGCGCAGCACCCGTGCCCTCACCCAGGCGCATGTCGAGCGCGAGCAGCGGCACCTTGCCGAGACGCGCCAGCACGTCGGCATGCGCACCTTCGGCCGAGAGATGGCCAGCGATGCAGTGGTCGATCGCGGAAGGTTCGATCGCATGCAGGACCGCGGCGGCTGCCGTCACGACGTAGCCATCCAGGATCACCGGGATGCTCTGCGAACGCGCGGCGATGATGGCACCGCAGATCGCCGCGACCTCGCGCCCGCCGAGCCGGCGCAGCACTTCGAGCGGATCCTTGAGATGGGCACGATGCAGCGCGAGGCCCGCCTCGACGGCCGCGACCTTGCGGCGGAAGCCGGCTTCGTCGACGCCGGTGCCATGGCCGCACCAATGCGCGGCATCGCCACCGTAGAGCGCGGCATAGATGGCCGCCGCCGAGGTGGTGTTGCCGATGCCCATCTCACCGAGGCAGAGCAGGTCCGTGCCGCCGACGAGCGCTTCCATGCCGAAGGCCATGGTGGCGACGCAGGCGCGTTCATCGAGCGCATCGGTCTGCGTGAAGTCGCCGGTCGGCAGATCGAGTGCGAGGTCGAAGACCTTGAAGCCGAGATCATAGGCAGCGCAGATCTGGTTGATCGCGGCGCCGCCGGCGGCGAAGTTCTCCAGCATCTGGCGCGTCACCGATTGCGGATAGGCCGAGACGCCCTGCGCCACCACGCCGTGATTGCCGGCGAAGACACAGACCAGCGGGCGGTCGACGCGCGGGGGCGCCTTGCCCTGCCAGGCCGCCAGCCACTCCGCGATCTCCTCCATGCGGCCCAGGCTGCCGGCCGGCTTGGTCAGGTTGGCGTCGCGGGCGCGTACGGCGTTCGCGGCGGCCATATCTGGACCGGGCATCGCGGCGATGAGTTCGCGGATATCGTCGAAGGGCAATCCGGAGGCGGCCATGGCTGTTCCGTCGAGCAAAGGGGCTTGGCCCCACGCGCATGGGCGTGGCGGCGCGGTCTGCGCTGCTGCTATAGGCTCAGGCGCGTGAAGACAATCGAGCGGGGCAGCGCGGCAGGCATGGCCGAGGTCGAGACGACGACGGAGACGACCCCGCCGGACTGGCCGGGCTGGACGATCGCGACAGCGATCTGCCTGCGCTTCTGGTCGCGCCTGCCCGTGCCGCCGCTGCCGGGAGAAACCGACGGCCACGCCATCCCGGATTTCCGGAGCGTGCCGCGCGCCCTGCCCTTCGCCGCGCTCGTGATCGCTGCGCCGGCCGCCCTCGTCGCGCTGGGCGCGGGGCTTGCGGGGCTGAGCAGCTTCGTCGTGGCGGCGCTCGCGCTGACCGCGCTGGCGCTGGCGACCGGAGCCTTTCACGAGGACGGCCTTGCCGATACCGCGGACGGGCTGTTCGGCGGCCACACGCCGGAGCGTCGCCTCGAGATCATGAAGGACAGCCGTATCGGCTCCTACGGGGCCCTGGCGCTAGGCCTGTCGCTTCTCCTGCGAGCGAGCCTCATCGCGCTGATCCTCGACCGGTCCGGTGCGTGGGCTGCTGCGGCCGCCGTGCTCGCCGTCGCGCCCTGGTCACGTTCGGAGGCGGTATTCCTGCTCGCGACGCAACCGGCGGCGCGCAGCAGCGGCGCCGCGGCGGCTGTCGGCCAGCCCTCGCTCCTCAC
>NZ_JBIWYK010000557.1:0-1793 GCF_044752385.1 Allobosea sp. CER48
ATCGTCGGCCATCTGCCGCACGAGGAGCCTCAGCGGCTCGTCAGTGAGCCGCCCCGGCGCCACCAGCCTCTGCCAGAGCAGCGTGGTGACGTTGTCAAAGGCGCCCTTCTCCGCCAGCGCGATCATCTGCTCGCGCGGCACGTTGGTCTCCGGAGTCGCAGGCTTGGCGCTGGTATCGAGCAATGCGAGCCGCGTGACCCGCTCCGGCGCCTGGCGCAGAACCTCCAAGGCGACATAGCCCCCCATCGAGAGTCCGCAGAGTGCGAAGCGGGCCGGCGCCGCGGCCAAAAGGCGCCCGGCAATGGCCGAAAGCGTATCGTCGCGGCTGTGATCGGCAACCAGGATGGGCCGGCCATCGGCCAGCGCTGGCCACTGCGGAGCATAGAGCGCAGCGGTGCAACTGAGCCCGGGAACGAGAACAAGCGGCTCCTTCATGAGGCTAAAGCAGTCCTTTCAAGGCTAGATGATTGACTTTGCCGCGTTTTCTTTGCATTCCACACCAGTCCGAAGGCGCGCAGGAAGTGTTGTCGCGCCAACGCGGTGGTTGAGCAGGTCATCCCACCGCGTTTCACCGACCCTGAAGAAGCGCCATACGCGATGTCATTTGCCGAACTCGGCTTGAGCGAAAAGGTTCTGACGGCCGTCACGGCCGCGGGCTATAGCACGCCGACCCCCATCCAGGCCCAGGCCATTCCACATGTACTCGCCCGCAAGGACGTTCTGGGCATTGCCCAGACCGGCACGGGCAAGACGGCAGCATTCACGCTGCCGATGCTGACCATCCTTGAAACCGGGCGCGCCCGGGCCCGGATGCCTCGCACGCTGATCCTGGAGCCGACGCGCGAGCTCGCGGCGCAGGTGGAGGAGAACTTCACCCGCTACGGGGTCAACCAGAAGCTTTCGGTCGCACTATTGATCGGTGGCGTTTCCTTCGGCGACCAGGACGCCAAGATCACCCGCGGCGTCGACGTGCTGATCGCGACGCCAGGCCGCCTGCTCGACCATGTCGAGCGTGGCAAGCTCCTGCTCACGGGCGTCGAACTCCTCGTCATCGACGAGGCGGATCGGATGCTCGACATGGGCTTCATTCCCGACATCGAACGCATCTGCAAGCTCGTTCCGTTCACCCGGCAGACACTGTTCTTCACGGCGACCATGCCGCCGGAGATCACCCGGATCTCCGAGCAGTTCCTGCATAATCCGGTCCGCGTCGAGGTTTCGCGCCCGGCGACGGCCGCTGCGACGATCACCCAGCGCCTGATCGCGTCCAACTCCCAGGATTTCGAGAAGCGCGAGACGCTGCGCCGCCTCATCAAGGGCGCTGCGGACCTGCAGAACGCGATCGTCTTCTGCAACCGCAAGCGCGACGTCGCGACGCTGCACAAGTCCCTCCTGCGGCACGGCTTCCCGGCGGTCGCCCTGCACGGGGACATGGATCAGTACGCCCGCATGGCCGCACTGGAGTCGTTCCGCACCGGCGAGAATCCGATCCTCGTCGCCTCCGACGTCGCCGCGCGCGGCCTCGACATTCCCGCCGTCAGCCACGTCTTCAACTTCGATGTGCCGACGCATGCCGAGGATTACGTCCATCGGATCGGCCGCACCGGTCGCGCCGGGCGCCTGGGCACCGCTTTCACCATCGTGACGCGCCATGACGACAAGCTCGTTTCCGCGGTCGAGAAGCTGACGGGCCAGACCATCGCCTACGAAGGCCCCGGCCTCGATGCCCTGCCTCCCGGCGAGGCGCGCGAGGATCGCAAGGGACGCCGGGACGACAAGCGCGGCCGTGGACG
>NZ_JBIWYK010000558.1:0-1785 GCF_044752385.1 Allobosea sp. CER48
TAAGGCCTGCCCCCTCACCCTCCCGGCCAGTGGCCATCGACGGCCATGATCTCGCCGCTGTAAAGGCGCAAGAGGGGCGTTACGTCATGCTGGAAGGTCGGATCGCCTCGGTCGGCGAGCGCTCCCAGCGAACCTATCTGAATTTCTCGCGCCGTCCCGGGGAGGCTGCTTCGATCGTCGTCCCGCGGGCCGTATGGCGTGAATTGAAGGGCGCCGGCTGGACCACAGGCAGCCTGGGCGGTAAACGCGTGCGCGCTTATGGCGTCCTGTCCGGACGCGACGGCCTCCTGCTGGAGGCCCCCTCCCGTGCGGCGTTGGAACTGATCGACTGAGGATATGCTGGAGTTCTGGCAGATATCGCTTTCGCGGCATTCGAAGCGGCTGGCGGCCGTCATGCTGCCTGGCCTGCTGCTCGTCGGCTGCCTCGGCGACCAGAGCGCGCTCGTTCCGGCCGGCGGCGGCTCGGGCGATGAGATCGCACCCCGCATCAACACGGTCCAGCGCGCCTCCGATCAGGAACACCAGCGCCTGCTGGCCGCCTTCGGCGGAGAGTACCGCGCCCCCAGGACCCGTGCGGCTCTGGACGAGGTCGTGCAACGCCTGGCCAAGGCCGGCGAGGGCCAGATCGGCCATTACGATATCACCATCCTGAATTCCCCGGTGGTCAATGCCTTCGCGCTGCCCAACGGCCGCCTGTACGTCACGCGCGGACTGCTCGTCCTCGCCAACGACACCTCCGAGATCGCCTCGGTCCTGGCGCACGAGATTGCCCATGTCACCGCCCAGCACGCGGTAGAGCGGGCCGAGAAGGAGGCGGAATCGGCTCTGGTGAACCAAGTCGTTTCGCAGGTCCTCAAGGATCCCTCCCAGGGCGCGGCCGTACGTGCCGGTTCGAAGCTCTCTCTCGCGAAGTTCTCGCGCCAGCAGGAGCTCACGGCCGACCAGATCAGCGTGCGCAACATCGCGCGGGCCGGGTATGACCCGTACGGCGCCGGCCGCTTCCTGGCCACGCTCGGCCGCAACACCGCCTTCCGCAGCAGCGGCCAGAACCAGAGTGCCGACGACAAGCGGCTCGACATTCTGTCCAGTCACCCTCAGACGCCGGAGCGCATCGCCGCCGTGACCAACGCCGCCCGCCAGATCGGGGCGCCCGGCATTGGCGAGCACGACGCCAATCGCTGGCTCAGCGCGATAGAGGGCCTGGCCTATGGCGACGACCCGCGTGACGGCGTGGTGCGCGGCCGGCGCTATCTCAACAGCACCTTGCGCATCGGCTTCACCGCGCCCGAGGGCTTCAGCCTAGAAGCCGCGCAGGACATGGTGATCGGCGTCAGCGCCAGCGGCTCGCAGGCGCTGCGCTTCGATTCTGTGACGCTGAAGAGTGGCCAGACGCTGGAAGCCTATGTCGCCGCCGGCTGGATCGAGGGCGTCGAGACCACCGGCATCGAGAAGATCGAGATTGCCGGGCAACCGGCGGTGGTCGCCCATGGCAAGGGCACGGACTGGATGTTCAGGCTCGCCGCCGTGCAGGTGGGGGACCGGGTCTATCGCTTCATTCTCGCCGCGCGCGGTGCCAGCGACCCCGAGCGGGCGATGCGCGTCATCGCAGACAGTTTCCGCGTCCTCTCCCCGGCCGAGGCCCAGGCGGTCCGGCCCATGGTGATCAGGCTGGTCGCGGCGGAGGCCGGCGACAACGTCACGACGATGGCCGAGCGCATGCCGGAGCAGGATCGCCCGGGGGAGCTCTTCCAGCTCCTGAACGGGATCGAGCGCAATACGGCGCTG
>NZ_JBIWYK010000559.1:0-1785 GCF_044752385.1 Allobosea sp. CER48
CACACCCGCAGACACGGCGGCCGATCGCCCTGCCGGCCTGAGCGAGAGCACGGCGGAGACCGAGATGGACCTGATCAAGCGGTTCGCCGCCTATTATCGCCCGCATCGGGGCCTGTTTCTGCTCGATTTCTGCAGCGCGGTGGCGGCCGGGCTGCTCGAACTCGCCTTTCCCGTCGCGGTGACGCTGTTCATCGACAGGCTGCTGCCGACAGGCGAGCTCAACCTCATCGCGCTCGCGGCCGCGGGCCTGTTCGCCGCCTATCTGGTCAGCGCGGGGCTCCAGGTCATCGTGACTTATTGGGGGCACATGCTCGGCATCGGCATCGAGACCGAAATGCGGGCCAAGGCCTTCGACCATCTGCAGAAGCTTTCGTTCGGCTTTTTCGACAACCAGAAGACCGGCCATCTGGTGGCGCGCCTGACCAAGGATCTCGAGGAGATCGGGGAGGTCGCCCATCACGGCCCCGAAGACCTGTTCATTGCGATCATGACCCTGATCGGCGCCTTCGCGCTGATGCTGTGGGTCCATCCCCAGCTTGCGGTCATCACCGCGCTCGTGGTGCCGCTGACAGCTTTCGTCACCATTCGCTACGGCAGCCGCATGACCACGAACTGGCACGCGCTTTACGGGCGCGTCGGCGATTTCAATGCCCGCATCGAGGAGAATGTCGGCGGCATCCGCGTCGTCCAGGCCTTTGCCAACGAGGACCACGAGCGCCGCCTCTTCGCCGAGAGCAATCGCCACTACCGCGATATCAAGCTCCAGGCCTACAAGCTCATGGCGGCCTCGACCTCGCTGTCCTATCTCTCGATGCGCTTCGTGCAGGTCGTGGTGATGCTGGCCGGCGGCTGGTTCGTGGTGCGCGGCGAATTGTCGGCTGGCGGCTTCGTCGGCTTCCTCCTGCTGGTCAACGTCTTCTTCCGGCCGGTCGACAAGATCAACGCGGTCATCGAGAGCTATCCGAAGGGCATCGCCGGCTTCCAGCGCTATCTCGCCTTCCTGGCGACGCGGCCCGACGTCGCCGACCGGCCGGGAGCCCGCACCGTCGAGCGCCTGCGGGGCGATATCAGCTATCGCGGGATCCGGTTCGGCTACAGCGCGACCCGGCCGATCTTCGCCGGGCTCGATCTCGAAATCCGGGCCGGCGAGACCATCGCCTTCGTCGGGCCGTCGGGCGCCGGCAAGACCACGATCTGCTCGCTGCTGCCGCGCTTCTACGAGGTCACGGGTGGCGCGATCCTGATCGACGGCATCGACATCCGCGACATGACGCTGAAATCGCTGCGCTCGAACATCGGCATCGTGCAGCAGGACGTCTTCCTCTTCGCAGGCACCATCCGCGACAACATCGCCTATGGCCGGCTCGATGCGACGGAGGAGGAGATCGTCGAGGCTGCGCGCCGCGCCAGGCTCGACGGTGTGATCGCGGCGTTGCCGCAAGGCCTCGACACCGTGATCGGCGAGCGTGGCGTCAAGCTTTCCGGCGGCCAGAAGCAGCGGCTCGCCATCGCCCGCATCTTCCTGAAGAACCCGCCGGTCCTGATCCTCGACGAAGCGACCTCGGCGCTCGATACCGAGACCGAAAAGGCGATCCAGCAGTCACTGGCGGAGCTGTCGCGCGGCCGCACCACGCTTGTCATCGCCCATCGGCTCGCGACCATCGCGAATGCCGACCGCATCGTGGTGGTCGAGAACGGCGATGTCGTCGAGCAGGGCAGCCATGCCCAGCTCCTCGCGCGCAAGGAAGGCCGCTATCGCAGCCTCCATGCCGCGCAGGCCGGACA
>NZ_JBIWYK010000560.1:0-1784 GCF_044752385.1 Allobosea sp. CER48
GCTGAGCGCGAGCCGTTGAGCCCTTCCGCGATGTAGCCCGCGAGCTCCGGCATATCAGCGGAGGTCATGCCGAAACGCACGATCTCCGGCGTCCCCAACCTGAGTCCGTTGACGTCCCCTTCCACCGGCGGCAGCGGCAGCCCGATGCCGCAGGACAGGATGTTGACCGCCCGCAGCGCCTTCGCCGCGGCCTGCCCGCCGCCATAGGGCGCGGCCTCGATTGCGAACTGATGCGATGTCGTCATGCCGCGGTCGCGGGCGAAGACCGGTACTTGCCGCTCGGCCAAAGCCTCGGCCAATGCCTTCGCGGTTTTCGCCATCTCCTGCGCGTAGGCGCGGCCATGCGCCTTCCAGTCCAGCAGCGATACCGCAAGCGACGCCGATTTCGCCGCATCGAAATTCGCGGTCAGCCCGGGATAGGCGACGGCGTCGAGCTTCCTGGCGATCTCCGCGTCGTTTGTCAGGATCAGCCCGGAAGGCGGGCCGCCGAGGCTCTTGTATGTGCTCATCGTCATCAGATGGGCACCTTCCTCCAATGGCTGCTGCCAGCCTTGGCCGGCGATCATGCCCGACATATGCGCCGCATCGAACAGCACCAGCGCACCGATCTCATCGGCAATGGCACGGATCTCGCGGATCGGATGCGGGAAGAGGTTGAGGCTGCCGCCGATCGAGATCAGCTTCGGCCGCAGCCGTAGCGCATCCGCCCTGAGCTTGCCGATATCGACGGTGTAATTCACCGGGTCGATCGGAGCGGGGTGGGTGACGATGCCGTACAGTCCCGCGGCGCCCGCGCCGTGATGGGTAACGTGGCCGCCGATCTCGCCCGGCGGTGCGATGATGCAGTCGCCGGCCCTGGCCGCGACCATGAAGGCGTAGAGATTGGCGATGGCGCCCGACGGCACCCTGATCTCCGCATATCTCGCGCCGAAGACCTCGGCAGCGAGTTCGGCGGTGATGATCTCGATCTGCTCGATCGCCTCCAGCCCCATCTCGTATTTGTCGCCGGGATAGCCCAGCGAGGGCCGCGCCCCGATCCCGGCCGAAAGCAGAGCTTCGGCCTTCGGGTTCATGACATTTGTGGCCGGGTTCAGGTTTACGCAGTCGCGCTCATGGATGGCGCGATTCTCGGCCGCCAGTGCATCGAGCCGCGCTGCAATGGCGTCGAGCGGCTGGCTCGCCGTCTCGCCGGCGACCTTGAGCACATAGTCCTCGCTCGCCTGCGGCACCCAATCGCGTCTGCCCAATGCCGTCATACCCATCCCCCCGCTCTCGCTGGCTTGCGCCATAACAGCGGTTTGCCGAGCCCCGTGCAAACGAGTATTCCTCGTTCGCAGGATGAGAAAATCTCAGCCTCGAATCGGAGCCGCAGCCGTGCCCGTGAAGCCGCCTCGCCCGCGCCTGCCCTCGCTCAAAGCGTTGCGCGCCTTCGAGGCGGCCGCGCGGCTGGAGAGCTTCACCCGGGCAGCGGACGAACTCGGCGTGACCGCCGGCGCCGTGACCCAGCAGATCCGGCAGCTCGAAGCGACCCTCGGCTTCCCGGTGTTCAGGCGGATGGCGCAGGGCGTCACCCTGACAGACGCCGCACGCGAGGCATTGCCGCGGCTGACCCGCGGCTTCGACATTCTCGGACAGGCCGTCCAGACCCTGCGCGAGGCGGAGCCACACCGCCCGCTTGCCATCGCCGCCCTGCCCTGCCTCGCCCAGCTCTGGCTCTCGCCGCGCCTGCCGGCGCTGCAGCAGGCCTTCCCGAATCTGCAGGTCTCGCTGTCTGCAATGGAGGC
>NZ_JBIWYK010000561.1:0-1776 GCF_044752385.1 Allobosea sp. CER48
CCGGGCCGCTATAACGGACGCAAAGGAGGCCCAGCCTCCAGCCATCTGCCGGGAGGTTCCGCCATGCTCGCCAACGCACCGCGCCCGTTCAATTTCGACCTCGGCGAGACCGCCGACGCGATCCGCGACACCGTCCATGCCTTCGCGCAGGAGAAGATCGCCCCGCGGGCCGAGGAGATCGACCGCACCAATCAGTTCCCGCGCGACCTCTGGCCGGAGATGGGCGCGCTCGGCCTGCACGGCATGACGGTCGAGGAGGAATATGGCGGCACCGGCCTCGGCTATCTCGAGCACTGTATCGCGGTCGAGGAAGTTTCGCGCGCCTCGGCGTCGGTCGGCCTCTCCTACGGCGCCCATTCCAATCTTTGCGTCAACCAGATCCGCCGCAACGGCAACGAGGCGCAGAAGCGCAAATACCTGCCGGGCCTCATTTCCGGCGAGCATGTCGGCGCGCTCGCCATGTCGGAGCCGGGCTCGGGCTCAGACGTGGTGTCGATGCGCACCCGCGCCGACAGGAAGGGCGACCGCTACGTCCTCAACGGCAACAAGATGTGGATCACCAACGGCCCGATCGCCGAGACGCTCGTCGTCTACGCCAAGACCGACCCGGAGGCCGGCCCGCGCGGCATAACCGCCTTCCTGATCGAGAAGGGCATGAAGGGGTTTTCGACCCATCAGAAGCTCGACAAGCTCGGCATGCGCGGATCCGACACCTGCGAGCTCGTCTTCCAGGATTGCGAAGTGCCGGAGGAGAACGTGCTCGGCTCGGTCGGGCGCGGCGTCAACGTGCTGATGTCCGGCCTCGACTACGAGCGCGTCGTCCTGGCAGCCGGGCCACTCGGCATCATGCAGGCGGCGTTGGACGTGGTCATGCCCTATGTCCATGAGCGCAAGCAGTTCGGCCAGTCGATCGGCGAGTTCCAGCTCGTCCAGGGCAAGGTCGCCGACATGTATGTCGCGATGAACTCCTGCCGCGCCTATGTCTATGCCGTCGCCAAGGCCTGCGACCGTGGCGAGACCACCCGCGAGGATGCCGCCGGAGCCATCCTGATCGCCGCCGAGAAGGCGACGCAGGTCGCGCTTGATGCGATCCAGCTGCTCGGCGGCAACGGCTATATCAACGACTACCCGACCGGCCGCCTGCTGCGCGATGCCAAGCTCTACGAGATCGGCGCCGGGACCAGCGAGATTCGCCGCATGCTGATCGGCCGGGAATTGTTCAACAAGACGAAGTGAGGGCTGCGAGGCCGTCATGCCCGCCCTCGTGGCGAGCATCCACGTCTTGACCTCGCTCCTGGAACAGCGAAGACGTGAATGGTCGGGGCGAGCCCGGCCATGTCGGGAAAGCCTGCGACCGGAACCATGCCCCTCTATTTCGCCTATGGCCTCAACATGGACCCTGTCGGGATGGCGCAGCGCTGCCCGAACTCGCGGCCGCTCGGCCCCGCCCGCCTGCCCCGCCACCGCTTCATCGTCACCCGCGACGGCTATGCCTCGGCCATCCGCGATCCGCGCGACGAGGTGCACGGCGTGCTCTGGGACTGCTCGCTCGGCGACGTGCGCGCCCTCGACAAGTTCGAGGACATCGGCAGCGGGCTCTATGTGAAGATCAGCCAGCCGGTCATCGTACCGGGCGGCGCCAAGCGCGCGCTGATCTATATCGGCCGCTCCGCCGATCCGGGAAAACCCAAGCCGGGCTACATGGAAACAGTCGTCGCCGCGGCAAAACACTTCGATCTGCCCAGCACTTACATCGCCAACCTGAATCGCTTTCTG
>NZ_JBIWYK010000562.1:0-1772 GCF_044752385.1 Allobosea sp. CER48
GACGCCCTCGGCGACCTGCCCGTTCGAGGTCGCGATCAGCGTCTTGATGTCCTTGGCGGCCTGGGCCGAGCGCTGGGCCAGCGAGCGCACCTCGGAAGCGACGACCGCAAAGCCCCGGCCGGCATCGCCGGCACGGGCGGCCTCGACCGCGGCGTTGAGCGCCAGCAGGTTGGTCTGGAACGCGATCTCGTCGATCACCCCGACGATCTCGGCAATGCGCAGCGACGAGCTCTCGATCCGCTCGATCGCACCGACCGTCGCCGTTCCGAGCCGCAGCTCGCCGGCGCCCCGTCTTCGATGCCGCGGCTCCCATCCTGTCCGAATTCCGTCGCCCGGAAGCATTCGTGTTCTGAACGTTTGCATTTCCGAAAGGAGGGTGTCGCATTTTTGCGGCAGGTTCCGACGGAAATGCTCCTGGCGCCGCCTGTGCGTTGGCGGACGGCATCAGGAAGGGTATGAAATCGAGACTTATGCCGAGGCTAGGGCGTGGCCTGGGCGCGACTTCAGTGCGCACACGAGGCGTCCAGTGAAAAGACGATACGACAAGATTTCCGGGTTCGGGCTCTCCGCCGTCATCGCTTTGGCGATTTCAGGTGGCTGGGTCTTGCCGGCGGGCGCCCAGTCGATGGATGCGGCGCTGGCCCGGGCCTATTCCGGAAACCCGACGCTCAACTCCCAGCGCGCCGCGGTTCGCGCCACGGACGAGAACGTTCCGCAGGCACTTTCGGGCTACCGCCCGCGCATCACCGCTTCCGCCGACATCGGCGCCAGCATCATCGACCAGCATCTTCCCGGGCAGCGCGACAGCACGTCGAGGCTCGCGCCCCGCGGCGGCGGCGTCCAGATCACCCAGAATATTTTCGACTCGGGCCGGACGCGCAATTCGGTCAGCCAGTCCGAATCGCAGGTGCTCGGCGCGCGCGCCACGCTTCGCAACACCGAGCAGAACGTCCTTCTCGATGGCGCGACGTCGTACATGAACGTTCTGCGCGACACGGCGATCCTCAATCTGAACCGGAACAACGTCGAGGTGCTGGAAGAGCAGTTGCGCCAGACGCGCGACCGATTTCAGGTCGGCGAGGTGACGCGCACCGACGTGGCGCAGGCCGAGGCGCGCTTGTCCCAGGCCCAGTCGCAGGCGATTCTCGCTGAGTCGAATCTCAAGACCTCGGTGGCGCGCTTTCGCCAGAACATCGGTATCGAGCCGCGTTCGCTGACGCCGGCTCGCCCGGTCGAGAACCTCCTGCCGAAGTCGCTGCCGACGGCGGTGGAGCAGGCGCTGGGCAACCATCCTGCGATCATCGCGGCGTTGCATGGCGTCGACGCCGCCGAGTTGCAGGTGAAGGTGACGGAGTCCGATCTCTATCCGACCTTCGGCGTCACCGGCACGGTGCAGCAGCGCTACGACAACCAGTTCTTCGGCGACAATCGCGTCTCGGCGAGCATCGTCGGCGCGCTCACGATCCCGATCTACGAAGGCGGCCAGGTCTATTCCCGCACACGCCAGGCCAAGGAAACGGCCGGCCAGCGCCGGATCGACGTCGACACCCAGCGCGACACCGTCCGCGCGGCGGTCGTCTCCGCCTGGGGCAGCCTGGAAGCCGCCAAGGCCCAGATCATCGCGGCCCAGGCGCAGGTCGAGGCAGCCTCGACCGCGCTGGCGGGCGTGCGCGAGGAGGCCAAGGTCGGCCAGCGCACCACGCTCGACGTGCTGAACGCGCAGCAGGAACTCGTCATCGCCCGGTCCAGCCTGGTGACGGCGCAGCGTGACC
>NZ_JBIWYK010000563.1:0-1771 GCF_044752385.1 Allobosea sp. CER48
GGGTTTGCCAATGAAATCGACAGCCTGCTGACCGCTCGCCGCCATGGCAAGGTCGGTGCCGGTCAGGAACACCAGGCTCGGCTCGCGATAGCCCAGCGTCAGCACGGCGGGATCCGCACAGACCGAGCGCGCCACCTCGGCGAGCCGCGGCGAGAGCTTGAGCGAACGCAGGCTCTCGATGGCAAAGGGGTAGACCGATGCCGTGAGCAGCAGGCTCGCCAGGACGCAGCGCCAGAGCGCCCCCTCGATGTCGAGGCGCCGAAAGGCCGCGATGACGCCCGCGGCGACGACCAGCACCAGCGCGAAGCCGGGCAGCGCCGACCATGGCAGCGTCTGGTCCAGCTTCCAGTTGCCGAACAGGATCACGCCGATCAACGCAAGCGGGACGATCAGAACGAGACATGCGGTCGCGACGGCGCCGCGCCGGTAGCGATCGATGCCGCCGTTGATCACCGCGAGCAGCAGCAGTGCCGTAATCGCCGGATAGAGCGGCAGGACGTAGTGCGGCAGCTTGGTCGGCACCGCCTCGAAGACGATCCAGGACGGCACGATCCAGGCGATGAGGAAGAGAATCTGCGGCTCCCTGCGCCGGACCCAGGCGAAAGGCACCGCCATGGCGGCAAAGGCTGCAGCCGGCCAATAGGTCCCGAAGAAGATCACCAGGTAGAGCCCCGGCGGCCCCCAGTGCTTCTCCTGCCCCTCCGCGACCTTGCCGAGCATGTCCTGACCGACGCTTTCGGCGAAGAAGCTGCCGCCGGTCTTGAGCATGATCGCGACGAACCAGGGCAGCGCCACGACGAGGCAGAGCAGGAGGCCCCGGCCGAAGCGCAGCGGCTTCAGCCAGCGGAAGCTGCGCAGGCTCGCGCTCAGCACCAGGATGGCGAGCCCCCAGACCATCGGCACGATCGGCCCCTTGATCAGCAGCCCGATCGCCGTCGCGCCCCAGAACACCAGCCAGTTGCGCCGGTCCGGAACGAAAGCCAGCGAGCGCGTCCAGTCGAGCCAGGTGCGCGCCAGCGCTCCCATGGTGGCAACGGCACAGGCCGCGAGCACCGCGTCGGTCTTTGCGATGCGGGCCTCGACGCCGAGCAGCACCGCGGCCGCCATCAAGGCGGCACCGAGCAGCGCATAGCGCCGTGCCAGGAAGGCAAGCAGCGCCCAATAGGTCAACAGCACCGTCGCGATCGCGCCGATGAGGGAGGGAATGCGATAGAGCCAGATCTGCGTCCGCGCCTGTGGTACGCCAACCGCCTCGCCAGCCTTCACCGCCGCGCTCTGCAGCCAGTAGATGCCGACCGGCTTCTTGTGCCGGGCTTCGTCCTGGAAGCGGATATCGACGAAATCGCCGGTCTCCAGCATCTGCTTGCTCGCCTGCGCAAAGCGCGGCTCGTCACGATCGAGCGGCTGTAGCGTGCTGAAACCGGGCAGGAAGGCCGCGAGCGACAGAAGCAGCAGGAAAGCGCAGGCGCGCGCATGGCTGGCCGTCAGGACAGTCGTCAGCCGGTCGATCGCAGGCGTCAGCGAAAACATCATCCATCCTCGCGACCGACAGCCGCGCTCGTGCTCGAAACCGGCTGGGCCGGGACGGCGCTCGCATGCCGGGCCTTTCGGGCGCGACCAAGGCGAACCGCGCGCGATTTACGCCGCGCGGCGCGAGCGGGCAAGCATGGCGCGGCAGAATGCAGGCAGCAAGCGCCAGCGGCCGCCCCCAAATCCGCCCGGGGAATGCCAGGACGTGCGTCGGCCATGCTCCCATTTGGGAGGTGTCAGT
>NZ_JBIWYK010000564.1:0-1769 GCF_044752385.1 Allobosea sp. CER48
GGGGCATTGTGCGATCGCTACTTTGCCGTGGGGGCTTCGATGTTGCGTAACCTGACCCGGATGCCGTCCGACATGTCGTCGGATTCGCGCCGGCAGTTGCTTCATGCCGTCACCGATTTGTTCCTGCTCGACCAGGACCCCAACGAAGCGGCCCGGGAGCATTACGGCGAGATCGCGACGACTTCGCTCGCGCATCTCGGCGATGACGAGCGCAAGGGCTATGCTGACCGCGTGGCGGCCATGCCCACCCTGCCCCATTCGGTTGCCGTCACGCTCGGCGGAGACGCCAATTCCGACGTCGCCCGGCTCGTGCTGACCCTCTCGCCGGTTCTGACCGACACCGATCTCGCCGCCATCGCCGTCAGCCAGTCGCAACAGCACCTCGTCGCCATCGCCGAGCGCGCGCGCCTGTCCGAAAGCGTCACCGACATCCTGGTCGAACGAGGCGACCAGAAGGTCCTTCACACCGTCAGCGCCAATGAGGGCGCTGCCTTCTCGGATCGCGGCTTCGATCGACTTCTCGAGCGCGGACAGGACGATGCGGCGATCACCGGTGCGCTTGCCCGTCGTTCGGACCTCGCCCCCAACCGCGTCCAGCGCGTTCTGAGGATCGTCGAGCATTTCGCGGATGGACAGGCTCCCGGCGAGAAGCCCACTGAAGAAACCGCCTCGCTCGCCCGCCAGGCACGCCAGCAGCGGCTCGAGGTGAAGCTCCTGCTCTCGGACCTCGCCGCCAAGGTTCGAGAGGTCGACGACGTCCTGACGATGCTGTCAGACGAGGATCGCGCCTATCATCTCGCACAGGTGCTGGCACAGGTGGGCGACATCACCATCGAACAGGCGCTACGCGTGTTGATGCAGCGCGATGCCAGCGGCATCGCGGTGACCTGCCGCTCTCTCGGCATCGGCAACACCGCCTTCCGCGCCATCCTGCAGCTCCGGGCGCGCCGGCTCTATTTCACGTCGCGTGATATCGACGATGATGTCGATGCCTATGCCAAGCTCGACCTCGCCACGGCGGAACGCACGCTTCGCTTCCTGAAGTTGAGAACGAAGATCGCCTGACCCGCGGCCGCCAGCCGCGGCCACAAAACCGCGACATTCTCCCCGCCTCATGCTAGCGTTCCGCAGGGCGCGTCTGCGCGAGGATAGCTTCGACGTGAGATTTTCGCTTCTTTCCGCCGCGGTGCTTTCGGTTCTTGTCACCGGCGCCGCGCAGGCGCAGACATTCCTGCCTCTGACCGGCTTCGCGGCCTTGCCGTCCTTCGCCTGGGACGAACCGATGATCTCGCCGCGCTGGGAGGGCTCCTACGCCCGTATCTCCTCGGGCTTCCAGGTCACCAGTTCGAAGCACATGCGCACAAGCGCCGGACCGACCTTCGGGCTCGAAGCCGGAACGATGCGGCGCGAGGGCAATTTCGTCTACGGCATCGTCGGCGCGATAGACTACGCCCCGGCCATAGGCGGCTACGGCTATCCGAGCTTCGGCAATGTCGCGTACACACGCGACTTCGCCGGCGCCTTCCAAATCAAGACCGGCGTGCTGGTGACGCCCGACGTGCTGCTCTACACCAAGGTCGGCATGTCCGCCGCCAACGAAACCTGGCGCTACGGTGCGACGCCATTCTCGACACCCTTCAGCCAGAGCGAAATCGCGGTGCGGCCCGAGGCGCGCGCCGGGGTGGAGTGGGCCGTGACCGACAAGATCACGCTCAGCCTAGAAGCCGGGCTTCTCGGCCGGCCCATCCGCTAAGAGCGCGATTCAAGCG
>NZ_JBIWYK010000565.1:0-1765 GCF_044752385.1 Allobosea sp. CER48
CGGGCTCTCCTGCCGCGATCGCGCGGCCGCCCTGTCCCGGGCGCGCTTGTCCGGGGCATCGCAGTCGCTAAAGCTGCCCGGAGAAGAGCCATCTCCAGACAGGTGGCCGCCGAGGAAACATGTCCCACGCCACCGACCGCTACCAACCCGATTCCCCCTATGCCTGGCTACGGCTCGCGATCGCGCTTGTCGTCGGCACCGTGGCCTGCGTCGGCTCGTGGTCGGTGGTCGTCGTTCTGCCGGCGATGCAGGGCGAGTTCGAGACGCTGCGGGCCGGTGCCTCGCTGCCTTACACCTTCGCCATGCTCGGCTTCGGGGCCGGCAACATCATCATGGGCCGGGTCGCGGATCGCTACGGAATCATGGTGCCGATCATCGCCGGCGCCCTGCTGCTCGCGGCCGGCTATACCGCTGCGGGCCTGTCGCATTCTCTCTGGCAGTTCACGCTGGCGCATGGATTGCTGATCGGCCTGGGTACCGGCGCCGGCTTCTCGCCGCTGATCTCCGATCTGTCGCACTGGTTCCGCCGCCATCGCGGGCTCGCGGTCGTCTGCGGCGCCTCGGGCAGCTATCTCGCCGGCGTCGTCTGGCCGCAGGTCATCCAATGGGGACTGGTCAATCACGGCTGGCGCGCCACGCATTTCGGCATCGCCGTCGTGGCGCTGGTGGTGATGTTGCCTCTGGCACCGTTCTTTCGCCGCCAGCCCGCGGCGGCGACGCTTGCCGCGGACGAGGCCCATAGTGCCGGCGCGCGTGGCGATCTCGGCCTGAGCCCCAACCAACTGCAGCTCCTGCTCTGCGTCGCCGGCTTCGCCTGCTGTGTCGCGATGGCAATGCCGCAGGTCCATATCGTCGCCTATTGCGGCGACCTCGGCTACGGCGTGGCTCGTGGCGCCGAGATGCTTTCGCTGATGATGCTGCTCGGCATCATCAGCCGCGTCGGCTCCGGCTTCATCGCCGACCGGATCGGCGGCACGCTGACGCTGGCGCTGGGATCGCTGATGCAGGGCGTCGCGCTCTTCCTCTATCTCTGGTTCGACGGGCTGCAGTCCCTCTACATCGTCAGTGCCATCTTCGGCCTGTTCCAGGGCGGCATCGTGCCGATGTATGCCGTCGTCATCCGCGAGTACATGCCGGCCAAGCAGGCCGGCATGCGCATCGGCCTGGTGATGTCGATGACGGTGCTGGGCATGGCGGTCGGCGGCTATCTGTCAGGCGTGATCTTCGATTATTTCAACTCCTACCGGATGGCCTTCCTCAACGGCCTCGCCTGGAACCTCGTCAATCTGAGCGTGGTCTGCTGGCTGATGCTGCGGGCGAGGCGGGCCGCGCCGCCGGCTCAGCTCGCGGCCGAGCCGGGGCGGTAGGTCCCGAAGCACCAGACATGGCCTTCCGGGTCCATGCAGATGAAGTCCCGGCTGCCATAGGGCTGGTCCGTGGGCTCCATGCAGATCTCGGCACCGGCCTTGCGCGCGCGCTCGCAGCGCGCGTCGATGTCGTCGGTCGCGATATAGGGCGAGGCGGTGGTGCCGCCGAGCTCGGACGGCAGCGACACCAGCTTGCCGAACGCGTTGTTTTCGGACGAGCCGAGCATGACGAAGCTCGTGCCCATCCGCAGCTCGCCATGGAGCAGCGTCCTGCCGTCCTCCGAGTAATAGGCCGCGTGCTTCTCGAAGCCGAAGGCCTCGATCAGCCAGTCATACATGCGCGGGGCATCCGCATAGCGCAACGCAATGCAGATCATGGGTTCCGGTCCGGGCATGGG
>NZ_JBIWYK010000566.1:0-1763 GCF_044752385.1 Allobosea sp. CER48
TTACATGCTCGCTTCGCGCAATCTGCTGGTCGTACTCGTGGTCGTGCTTGTGGCCGCTCTCGCCGTGACCGGCTATTCGCTCTACCAGGAAAAGAAGCAGCCGGACGGCGTCGAGATCTCGGTCGGCAAGAACGGGCTGTCGATCAAGGAGAAGTAGATCCGGCCAGGCGATGCGGTCAGCGGATGGCTCCCTGATCGCCGGGCATTGGCCTTCGCGGCCCAAAGGCGCTAACACCCAGCCACGAACCTGTTCGTGGGAGAGAAAGATGAACGCGCCCTTCAAGAACCTCATCGCTGGCGAATGGGCCGGCGGAGCCAATGCCTCGCGCAACATCAACCCCTCCAATACCAACGACGTCGTCGGCGAGTATGCTCAGGGCTCGGTCGAGGACCTCAACAACGCCGTCGCTGCCGCCAAGGCGGCCTTCCCGGCCTGGAGCCGCACGACGCCGCAGGAGCGCTACGAGATCCTGAAGAAGGCGTCCGACGAGATCCTCGCCCGCAAGGACGAACTCGGCCGCCTGCTCTCCCGCGAGGAGGGCAAGACCCTTCCCGAGGGCATCGGCGAGGCGACGCGCGCCGGCCAGATCTTCGCGTTCTTCGCCGGCGAGTGCCTGCGGCTCGGCGGCGAGATGATCCCGTCGGTGCGCCCCGGCGTCGGCGTCGAGGTGACGCGTGAGCCCATGGGCATCATCGGCATGATCACGCCCTGGAACTTCCCGATCGCGATCCCGGCCTGGAAGATCGCGCCGGCGCTCGCCTGGGGCAATTGCGTCGTCATCAAGCCGGCCGATCTGGTGCCGGGCTCGGCCTGGGCGCTTGTCGACATCCTCCAGCGCGCCGGCTTGCCCAAGGGCGCGCTGAACCTGGTGATGGGCCGCGGCTCGGTGGTCGGCCAGGCGCTGCTCGAGCACAAGGACGTCACCGCCATCTCCTTCACCGGTTCGGTCGCCACCGGCCGCAAGGTCGCGGCCGCCTGCATCGCCTCGAATCCGATGAAGAAGGTCCAGCTGGAGATGGGCGGCAAGAACCCGCTCGTCGTTCTCGACGACGCCGATCTCAAGACGGCCGTGGAAGTGGCAGTCAACGGCGCCTTCTTCTCGACCGGCCAGCGCTGCACCGCCTCCTCGCGCCTGATCGTCCAGGCCGGCATCCACGACAGGTTCGTCGAAGCCTGCATCGAGCGCCTTAAGGGCGTTGTCGTCGATGACGCGCTGAAGAGCGGCACCCATATCGGCCCGGTGGTCGATCAGGGCCAGCTCGACCAGAACCTGAAGTATATCCAGATCGCCCAGGACGAAGGCGGCAAGCTGGTCTTCGGCGGCGAGCTCCTGAAGCGCGACACCCCCGGCTTCTATCTCGCGCCGGCGCTCTTCACCGAGACCACGAATGCCATGCGCATCTCGCGCGAGGAGGTCTTCGGCCCGGTCGCCAACATCGTCCGCGTGAAGGATTACGACGAGGCGCTCGCCGTCGCCAACGACACCGAGTTCGGCCTCTCCTCCGGCATCTGCACGACCTCGCTGAAGCATGCGACGCATTTCAAGCGCAACAGCGAGGCCGGCATGGTGATGGTCAACCTGCCGACGGCCGGCGTCGACTATCATGTGCCGTTCGGCGGCCGGAAGGGCTCCAGCTACGGCCCGCGCGAGCAAGGCGCCTACGCCAAGGAGTTCTACACCACGGTCAAGACCGCCTATACGCTGGCCTGAGTACGCAGCACCGGCAATTCAAGGGGGCCGCGCCGTGATGGCGCGGCCCTT
>NZ_JBIWYK010000567.1:0-1761 GCF_044752385.1 Allobosea sp. CER48
TCACTCTGCCGGCAGCCGCACAGCAGGCCGGTACGCTCCCGGCGTCACTCAAGTCCGCCGGGCAGATCGTGGTCGGCATCGAGACCACCTATCCGCCCATGGCGTACAAGGATCCGAAGACGAACGAGCGAGCCGGCTTCAATGTCGAACTCGTCAATGCGATCGCCAGGGAGCTCGGCGTCCCGGTCAAGTGGGAGGAGATGAGCTTCGAGCAGCTCATGTCCTCGCTGACGACCGGTCGTATCGACATGATCGGCACCGCGATCAGCGATCTCCCGTCCCGGCGCGAGAAGCTCACCTTCGTCGACTATCTCGCCACGGGAGCCCAGCCCTTCGCGCTTCAGACCAAGGCCGGCGAGCTGAAGAGCAACGCCGATCTCTGCGGCAGGACGGTGGGCGCACCGCGCACCACGAGCTACATGCCGGTAACGGCCGCCTGGAGCGAGAAGAACTGCGCCGGTGCCGGCAAGCCCGCGATCACCGTCAATGGCACGGCCGGCGCGACCGCGACGCGGCTCGAGCTCAAGCAGGGCCGCCTCGACGCTGCCGTGCTCGGCCCCGAATACGTCGCCTATCTGATGGCGGACGAGCCGAACACCTATGCCTTCGTCGGCGAGCCGCTGAACAAGACGCTCTTCGGCTTTGCCTTCGACAAGAAGAACACCGATCTGCGCGATGCCGTCGCCAAGGCGACCGCGACGGTCATGAAGAACGGCGCCTATCAGCAGGCCCTGAAGAAATTCGGCCTCGAGCGGCAGAGCCTGCCCGAGCCGACGGTCGACGCCGGGCAGTGATGCCTGTCCGGGAGGAACGGCTGATGAAGGCCGTCATGCTGCCGCGCTTCGGCGGGCCGGAAGCGTTCGCCTGGGCGGAAGCGCCGGTTCCGCGAGCGCGGCCCGGCGAGATCGTGCTGCGGGCCCGCGCGGCGGCGCTGAACTATGCCGACCTGCTGCAGCGACGCGGCACCTATGGCATCGAGCAGAGCCTGCCGCGGATCATCGGCTACGAATGTTCCGGCATCGTCGCCGAGATCGGAGCGGGGATCACCGGCTGGAGCATCGGCGACGAGGCCTGCGCCCTGGTTTCGGAAGGAGCCTATGCCGAGTTCGTCGTCGTTCCGGCAGCGCAGCTGCTGCCGGTGCCCCGGGGGCTGGACCCGCTGGCCGCGGCAGCCGTGCCGGAGGCGGCCTGCACCGTCTGGTCGAACGTCTTCGATCTCGGCGCACTGAAGCCGGGCGAGAGCCTGCTCGTCCATGGCGGGGCCGGCGGCATCGGCTCCTTCGCCATCCAGGCGGCCAAGGCTATCGGAGCCCGGGTCTTCGCCACGGCCGGCAGTCCGGAGAAGCTGCAGCGCTGCCGCGATTTCGGCGCCGATCGCGCGATCTCCTATGCCGACGAGGATTTCGTCGCCGTCGTCGAGGCCGAGACCGCGGGGCGGGGCGTCGACGTCATCCTCGACAATATGGGCGCGGCCTATCTGTCCCGGAACGTCGCGGCACTCGCCTTCGACGGGCGTATCGCGATGATCGGCCTGCAGGGCGGGCGCGAGGCGACGGTCGCGCTTGGAGCCATGATGCGCAAGCGCGCCTCCCTGTTCACGACGTCGCTGCGCGACCGGCCGGCGAAGGCCAAGGCGCGCATCGTCGCCGGGGTCCTCCGCGATCTCTGGCCCCACCTCGCCAGCGGTACCGTTCGACCCGTGGTCGACCGCAGTTTCCCGCTCGCGGAGGCCGAGGCCGCGCATCGCTACATGGAGAGCGG
>NZ_JBIWYK010000568.1:0-1757 GCF_044752385.1 Allobosea sp. CER48
GTTGCATAGTCCGGCCTCCAACACGGAAAGCCGTCAATGGCTTCGGGGAGACGGATATGACCATCAGAATCTTGGGCGTGGCGGGTGTGCTTGCCGCCGGAATGTCTTTCGCTCAGGCGCAGCAGCTCGCCCCGAGCCCGACGCTGGACGCGGTCAAGGCGCGCGGCAATCTCGAATGCGGGGTGCATCTCGGGCTGCCCGGCTTCTCCTTCGCCAATGACAAGGGTGAGTGGACCGGCCTCGACGTGGACTACTGCCGGGCGCTCGCCGCCGCCGTTCTCGGTGACGCCAACAAGGTGAAGTACACGCCGACCTCGGTGCAGCAGCGCTGGCCCATCCTGCAGTCGGGCCAGGTCGACGTGCTCTCGCGCAATTCGACCATCACCTTCTCGCGCAACGCCACGCTCGGCCTCAACTTCCAGGGCATCAACTTCTACGAGGGCCAGACCTTTATCGTCCGCAAGTCGACGGGCGTGAAGGAGGCTGCCGGCCTCGACGGCGCCTCGGTCTGCGTCGCCGCCGGCTCGACCGAGGAGAAGAACGCCGCCGACTGGTTCCGCGAGCGCAACCTCAAGGTCACCATCACCAATTTCCAGAAAAACGACGACGCCATCACCGCCTATGATTCGGGCCGCTGCGACGCCTATACGGCCGGCGTCGGCGCGCTCGCCGGCCAGCGCGCCAAGCTCAAGAACCCCGAAGAGCACGTGATTCTGACCCAGCCGATCTCGAACGACCCGCAGGGGCCGGTGACGCGCTGGGGCGACGAACGCTGGCAGCTCATCGTCCGCTGGGTGCTCAACGGCACGATTGCGGCCGAGATGCTCGGGGTGACCTCCAAGAACGTCGACGAGATGAAGGCGAATTCGAAGAACACCGAAGTCCGCCGCCTGCTCGGTGCCGAGGGCGGCTTCGGCGCGATGATGGGCCTCTCGAACGACTGGATGTACAACGCGATCAAGCAGGTCGGGAACTACGGCGAGAGCTATGAGCGCACCGTCGGCATGGGCTCGGCCCTGAAGCTCGAGCGCGGCCAGAACCAGCTCTGGACCAAGGGCGGCCTGCTCTTCACCCCGCCGTTCCAGTGAGAGCGGCTTGAAGCGCGTCATGGTCGGGCCTTGACCCGACCATCTCGGAAACCAGCTTGAGCGTCACGATGTTCCCGGGTCCGCAGCTGCGCTGCGCCCGGGAATGACGCCCGCGACTCCCGATCGAGGCCGGCGTGAGCAGCTTCCTTTCTCTCGTCAACGACAAGCGCGTCCGCGACTGGATCTACCAGATCGCGGTCGTCGTCTTCCTCGTCGGCATCACCGTCTTCTTCGTGCGCAACGCGTCGGAGAACATGGTCAAGGCCGGTATCGCCTCGGGCTTCGACTTCCTCTGGCGCACCTCCGGCATCGAGGTGCCCTTCGTCCTGACCGGCTATACCCAGGCCGACAACATCCTCGCCCTGTTCTGGGTCGGCGTCGCCAACACCATGCTGGTCACGGTGATCGCGATCGTGCTGGCGACGGCGCTCGGCTTCGTCGTCGGCATCGCGCGCCTGTCATCGCACTGGCTGCTCTCGACCATCGCCGGCGCCTATATCGAGTTCGTCCGCAACATCCCGCTGCTGTTCTTCGTGCTGTTCTGGTATTTCGGCGTCATCGCCGCCCTGCCGGCGCCGCGCCAGAGCATCAGCCTGTTCGGCGTCGCTTTCCTGAACAATCGCGGCGTGACGATCCCGCTGCCCGACGGCCTCGAGAATTTCCGAATCG
>NZ_JBIWYK010000569.1:0-1749 GCF_044752385.1 Allobosea sp. CER48
CGCCGCTCACGCGTGTTGCCCGGGATGCCGGCCTGTTCCAGTTTCCGGTTTCAGAAACGATCCGATCCCATGAAATTCCTCGACCAGGCCAAGATCTATGTGAAGGCGGGTGACGGCGGCGCAGGTTGCGTCTCGTTCCGCCGCGAAAAGTTCATCGAGTTCGGCGGGCCGAATGGCGGCGATGGCGGGCGTGGCGGCGACATCGTCGTCGAATGCGTACAGGGGCTGAACACGCTGATCGACTTCCGCTTTCAGCAGCACTTCAAGGCGCGCACCGGCGAGCACGGCATGGGCAAGGACCGCCATGGCGCGAATTCGCCGGCGATCGTCCTGAAAGTGCCGCCGGGCACCGAGATCCTTGACGAGGACGGCGAGACGAAGATCGCTGATCTGACCGAGCCCGGCCAGCGCTTCGTGCTGTGCAAGGGCGGCAATGGCGGCTTCGGCAATGCCTATTTCAAGACTGCGACCAATCAGGCGCCGCGCCATGCCAACCCCGGCCTTCCGGGTGAGGAGCGCTGGGTCTGGCTGCGGCTGAAGCTGATCGCCGATGCCGGGCTGGTCGGCCTGCCCAATGCCGGCAAGTCGACCTTCCTGGCGACCGTCACGGCGGCGAAGCCCAAGATCGCGGACTATCCCTTCACGACGCTTCACCCCGGACTGGGCGTCGTGCGCGTCGACGGGCGCGAGATGGTGCTGGCCGACATCCCCGGGCTGATCGAGGGCGCGCATGAAGGTCATGGCCTCGGCGATCGCTTCCTCGGCCATATCGAGCGCTGCCGCGTCCTGCTGCATCTGGTCGAAGGCACCAGCGAACATGCCGGCAAGGCCTACAAGACGGTGCGCGAGGAACTGGAAGCCTATGGCGAAGGGCTGGCCGACAAGCCGGAGATCGTCGCGCTCTCCAAGACCGACGCGCTGACGCCGGAAGTGCTCAAGGAGCAGGTTGCGCGGCTGAAGCGGGCGGCGAAGCGCATGCCGATCATCCTTTCCTCTGCCTCGGGCGAGGGCGTCGATGCGGCGCTGCGCGCGCTGTTCGCAGTCGTCGAGGAAGCGCGGCGCGAGGAGGAACGCGAGAATGCTCCGGCGACGGAGACCGGCTGGCGTCCCTGAATCCTGCCCCGCCCGGTTCGGTTTCTAGCGGAATTCCCGCCAGGCGCGAACGCGATGGATGCTCTCGCGATCGCGCTCGGCTTCGCCGAAGGGGCGACGGGCCAATCCCAGCCGTCGTCGGGCTTCGGCAATTGAACGCCGCGCATGAGATCGAGGCTGTCGGTGACGCCGCAGGAACGGTCGCGCTCGATCATCTCGACATCGCTCAGCAGGATCACGCGGCCCCTGAAGCGGCGGAGATCGTCGAGATGCCAGGGCCACGTAGCGCGCCGGCAGATTGGATGGCAGCCCTGCGCCATCGGCCGGGTGATCGGCAAGCCAGTCCTCGATCGGCCGGGCAAGTCGCGAGAGCAGGTTGGCGGATACCACGAGGTCGACCGTGGGATCGGCAACGAGATCCGCCAGCGGATCGGCGCGGCCTTGGTCTTTGCCGGCTAGCCACCCTGCCGCGCCAGTCAGGTCGCGCGTGAGCATTACAACATTCTGGCGAAGGCGCATGCGAAGCCTGACCTGCGGCAGGTGCACGGCATCGACCAGCAGCACACGGTCGAAATTGGCGGCGAGGAGCCCGAGCGGGATGTCGCGCAGCAGGCCGGAGCCGAGAATGACGGCAATGCGTCGCCGCGGCAGCTCGGC
>NZ_JBIWYK010000570.1:0-1744 GCF_044752385.1 Allobosea sp. CER48
CGGGTCGATCGGCGGCCGTCAGAGCGCCGGCGGCGCTGGGCTGCGGCGCCGCTGCGGGCACGGCAGCCGGAATGATGCCCGGAATTGTCGGGAGGGGCCTCATCGCTGGTCCGCCTGCCGGTGCCGGAACATCCGGCCGAGTGGATGGCGAGCTTGGCGCCGGCTGCTGAGGGGATGGAGGCGAGGAAGGCGCGGTTGCCGGGGGGCGTACCTCGACCAGTGTCGCACGCAGGTCGCCGCCGGGCCGTTCGGGCGGATCGAGCCGCAACAGCAGGGTTGCGCCCGGTTGCAGCGTGGCCTGCTTCGCTTCCGGCCCGGCGAGGACGAGCGCCACCTTGCTGTCTCCGATCAACGCGGTCGCGGTGCCGTCCGGTTCGAGCGCGAGCAGTCTTGCCTGGACCGTCCGTCCGGCCGTCAGCTCGCCCGTCACGCCGAGCGCCTGCAGCAGGGTGGCGAAATTCTGGCTCTGGACGAGCTGGGCGAGGTTCATCGGATTGCCATGTGACGACGGCCCATCCTCTCAGGAAAGATTAAGCATTTCCTTGCGGCAGCTGCGGCGCGCAGGGCGCGGCTGCGTCAGGGCCACTGGCCCGGCGGGGAGCGCTGCGGCAGGCTCTGCCGTCTTATCCCGAAGGATGCTAGCCATGGAATATCGCCGCCTCGGACGCTCCGGCCTCAAGGTCTCGCCGCTGTGCCTGGGCACGATGATGTTTGGCGGCCAGACCGACGAGGCGACCTCGCGACGCATCGTCGACAGCGCCCGCGGAGCCGGCATCAATTTCATCGATACCGCCGACGCCTATAACGAAGGTGGCTCCGAGGAGATCACCGGGCGTGCCATTTCCGCCAATCGCTACGACTGGGTGCTGGCGACCAAGGTGGCGAATGCGATGGGACCGGGGCCGATGAGCGGTGGCCTGTCGCGGCGCTGGGTCATTCGGGCCTGCGAGGACAGCCTGCGCCGGCTGGGCACCGAGACGATCGACATCTATTACCTCCACAAGGAGGATCACACGACGCGGCTCGAGGAGACGGTCCATGCGATCGCCGACCTCGTCCGGCAGGGCAAGATCCGGCATTTCGGCGTCTCCAACTACCGCGCCTGGCGCCTCGCCGAGATCTGCCGCCTCTGCGACGAGATCGGCATCGACCGGCCGGTGGTCAGCCAGCCCTACTACAATGCGATGAACCGCATGCCGGAGGTCGAGCATCTGCCGGCCTGCGGCCATTTCGGGCTGGGCGTCGCCTCCTATTCGCCGCTGGCGCGCGGCGTTCTGACCGCGAAATACGCTCCCGGCCAGGCGCCGGCGGAGGGCACGCGTGCCGGACGCGGAGACCGCCGGATGATGCAGGCGGAATGGCGCGAAGAGAGCCTGATCATCGCCCAGGCCATCAAGGAGCATGCTGCCCGGAAGGGGCTGACGCCGATCCAGTTCGCGGTGCGCTGGGTGCTGAACAATGCCTTCGTGACGGCGGCGATCGCCGGGCCACGCACCTTCGAGCAGTGGGAAGCCTATCTCGCCGCGCTTGATGCCGGCTTCGACAAGGAGGACGAGGAGCTGGTCGATCGTCTCGTGCCGGCCGGCCATCCGTCGACGCCGGGCTATTCCGACCCGGCCTATCCGCTCGAAGGGCGCGTCAGCCGCGCCTGAACGGCGCGGGCCCTCAGTTCAGGATGCAGAAGCCGCCGACCACGATGGCGGAGCCGCACCAGGGCTTCTCGAAGCCATCGGTCGAGGTCAGG
>NZ_JBIWYK010000571.1:0-1744 GCF_044752385.1 Allobosea sp. CER48
GTGACGAGCTGGGCAATTCGCAGCTTCCAGGGGCCGGAGAGGTCGCCCGGCCTGCCCTTGATCTGAGCCTCGGCATTCAAGGTGCCGCCCAGGTTCAGGGCGGGTGCGGCAATGCGAGCCGCCGAAAGCGGGACGTCTCGGGCTGCGAAGCGCAGGTCGAATGTCTCGCCCGCGCGCCCTTCCAGCGTGAGCCGGCCGCGGTCGATCATCAGGGCGAGATTGGCGATCTCGACGCCGGAGGCGGGAAAGCTGAAGGCCGCGGGATTGGCGAGCGTGATGGCGCGTCCCTCGCGGCGCGCGTCGAAGGAAGCGAGTTCGAGCTTCAGCGGCTCGCCCGGAACAAGCCGGCCCGCCCCCTTCAGCGCGAAGCCGCGCGCGTCCGCGCTCAGCGTGAAAGCGCTTGCATCGGGCGCGCCCTTCGAGTCGAAGCGGATTGCGCTGATCGTCTCGCCCGCGGCGACGGCGCGATCTATGGCGATGGCGGCGTCGAGCATCGGGCGGCCGTAGATATCGCGAGCGCCGACCTTCGCATCGAGCTTGTCGATCGAGATCGATGGGCCGACGAGGCGCGCGCCCCGTGCCGTCAGGTCGAGGTCCTGCCGCCCGCCCGGGGTCGCCAGAACGATTTCGGCGTCGAGCTGGCCGCCGAGCTTGGCGAGCGCGAGAGCTGACAGGTCGTCGAGATTGCGCGCGGCCAGAGTCAGGCGCCCGGCGGCGCGGCTCGCGGGATCGAGTGTGAGCCCGCCGTTGAGCCGGACCGAGCCGATCGCAAGGTCCAGGGTCGAGAGGTTCCAGCCGTCATCGGGCTGGCGGGCAAGCTGGACCCGCCCGGTCGCCGGCTTGGCATCCACTTCGCCGTTCAGGTTGATGGTCGCGTTCAGCGCGCCCTGCAGGTCCTTCGCGATGGCGTCTATCGTCAGGCGCGGTATCGGCCGGGCCAGCGCAGTCGCATTGGCGACGGCGATGCGAGCAGTCGCATCGAGCTTGTTCTGCGGGCCCGTGATCTCGGCGGTGATATCGCCACGGCCGGACAGGCGCGGGTCGGCCCGCCTGAGATCCGGCAAGCCGAGCGCCAGCTTCAGGCTGGATTGCTGCCGGCCGATTGAACCGTCCGCGGTGAAGCTGGCATGCTGTCCGGCGACACGCAGGCCATTCACCGTGTAGTCCCCGGCCAGTGCATTGACCCGCCCGGCGAGGGTCAGACTGCCCGCAAGCAGCCGGTCCACCACCGCGGTTCCGGTGGCAAGGCGCTCGGCCTTGCCGTCAAGCGTAGCCGTGTAATTGTTCAGACGAGGGTTGGCGTCGAGATCGGCCGCGATCTCCGCCCTGCCTCCGAGCGGACGCTCCGCGAGGCCGCTGAGCCGGGCGAGATCCGGCAGGACCGCCTCGAGCCGGCCGAGGACGCGCGTCTGGCCCAGTTTGCCCTTGTAGTCGAGCTCGACACCGGACAGGGCAAGCTTAAGCGTCTCGAAATCGGCCGTGCCGTCGTCCTGCCCGGTGCCGCGCAGGGTGAAGGTGACCCTGTCGCCCACCGCCCGTGCCAGTGCCTTGTCGGCCAGGGCAATTCCGCTCGCCTCCCCATCGGAGGTCAGCGTGATCCGCGTGCCCGGCTCGCCGATGGTTCCGGTCGGCGTGGCATTGAAAGTGAGCGCGACCTTGCCGAAGCGGCCGGCCGGCATCGTCGCGTCCTGCGCATCGAGCGTCGCGACGACGGTGGGCCCGGCGACCGGCCCGCGGATCGTCG
>NZ_JBIWYK010000572.1:0-1730 GCF_044752385.1 Allobosea sp. CER48
CCTTGCGGCCGGTTCGGATGGAGGCTCTAGTTGCGGCCAGCAACGAAGCCGGGATGAGGGCATGCTCGAACGCCGCGCGACCTATCGTGAAACGCAGGAGGCGTTCGCCTGGCGCATCCCAGAGCGCTTCAATATCGGCACCGCCTGCTCGGATGCGCATGCCGATGGCTCGGGCCGCCCGGCGCTGATTTTCGAGGAGGACGGCGGCAAGGTCGCGACGCTGTCCTTCGACGATCTCGCCCGCGCCTCGAACCGCTTCGCCAATCTCCTCGCCCATCACGGCATCGGCCGGGGTGAGCGCGTCGGCATCCTGCTGCCGCAATCGCCGCAGACCGCGATCGCCCATCTCGGCACCTACAAGCGCGGCGCCATCGCGCTGCCGCTCTTCATCCAGTTCGGGCCCGAGGCGCTGGAGCACCGGCTCGGCCATAGTGGCGCCAGCGTCCTCGTTACCGACGCCGAGAACATCGGAAAGATCGAGGCGATCCGCGACGCCCTGCCGAACCTGCGCCGGATCCTCGTCGTCGGCGGCGCCGGCCATCTCGATTTCGAGTCGGAGATGGCGCAGGCCTCCGACAGCTTCATCGCGGCCGGCACGCGCGCCGACGACCCGGCCGTGATCATCTACACCTCCGGCACGACGGGGAAGCCGAAGGGCGCCCTGCATGCCCATCGCGTGTTGCTCGGCCATCTGCCGGGCGTGCAATTGCCGCAGGAGTTCTTCCCGCAGGCCCGCGACCTGTTCTGGACCCCGGCCGACTGGGCCTGGATCGGCGGGCTGCTCGACGTGCTCTTGCCCAGCCTCTATTGCGGCGTGCCGGTGCTGGCATCGCGAGCCCGCAAGTTCGACCCCGAGGCCGCCTTCGCCCTGCTGGCGCGTCACAAGGTGCGCAACGCCTTCCTGCCCCCGACCGCGCTCAAGCTGATGCGGCAGGTGCGCGATCCCAAGCGCTTCGGCTACGCCATGCGCTCGATCGGCACCGGCGGCGAGACGCTCGGTGCCGACATGCTGGACTGGAGCCGCGAAACCTTCGGCTTCCCGGTCAACGAGTTCTACGGCCAGACAGAAGCCAACCTGCTCGTCTCGAATTGTGCGAGCCTCTATCCCGTGAAGCCGGGTTCGATGGGCCGCGCCGTTCCCGGCCACCGCGTCGCGGTGATTTCGCCCGAAGGCCGGGAGCTGCCGCCGGGAGAACAGGGGCTGATCGCGGTGGCGCGCCCCGACCCTGTGATGATGCTGGAATACTGGAACCAGCCCGAGGCCACCGCCGCGAAATTCATTGGCGACTGGCTCGTCACCGGCGACACCGGGGCACGCGACGATGACGGCTATTTCTGGTTCCAGGGGCGCGACGACGACATCATCTCGTCTGGCTCCTACCGCATCGGTCCGGGTGATATCGAGGATTGCATCATCCGCCACCCCGCCGTGCTGATGGTCGCGGTCGTCGGCGTGCCCGATCCCGTCCGCACCGAGATCGTCAAGGCCTTCGTGCTGCCGAGGCCCGGCGTGGCACCGAATGCGGAGCTGGCCGCGGAGATCCAGGCCTTCGTGCGAGACCGGCTGGCGGGCTATCAGTATCCGCGCGAGGTCGAATTCGTGACGGAACTGCCGATGACGGCGACGGGCAAGATCATGCGCAAGGATCTGCGCAACCGGGAGATCGCTAGGCAGCGCGGCGGTTGAAGAAGGCGGCTGGCGACGGCGGAAGAGCGCGGTATCCCCGCGC
>NZ_JBIWYK010000573.1:0-1727 GCF_044752385.1 Allobosea sp. CER48
TTGTTCGCCGCCACGGCGGCCGCGCCCAGTATGCCAAGGCCGACCGCGCCGGCGATCGCCGCACCGCGCGACGGGCCGCGCCAGCCGCCACGGTAGCCGTAATAGCCGCCACGATAACCGCGGTAGCCGCGATACTGGGTATACTCGGCCTGAGCCTTGTCGAGACGCGCCGCATCGAAGAGGCGCTGCTCCTTCGCCAACGCTGGAGCCGTGAAGCTCCCGGCTGCCACGCCCGTGACAGCCAATGCGATGGCAATCGTTCTGCTCAGAGACATCATGACGGCATCTCCTTTTCTCGGGACCGTCCCGATCCATGTCGATACATTCGCACGGCCCGATTGAATGCGACCTGAACCAATCGCGGCAGCATTGCGGCAGGAACAAAGCGGCTTCCCATCAACGCTCTTGCCGGCCTGATGCTGCCATGGGACAGGCCTCTAGGCTCGCCGGATCAACGGATGGCGGGCCTCCTTGTTCCGCCTGCCCGCCCGGTCAAACCATGCTCGACAGCCTGATCGCCGTCTTCCTCGTCATCGCGACCGGCTGGCTCCTGAAGGTCCGCAACGTCGTTTCACCGGCGCATTGGCTCGGCGTCGAGCGCCTGACCTACCAGGTCCTGTTCCCGGCCGTGGTCATCCATACGCTCGCCATGGCCGACCTGCGCGGCGTGCCCGTCCTCGCCATGGGCGCAAGCCTCGTACTCGCCATCCTGAGCGTCGCCGCGCTCCTCCTGCTGGCTCGCCCGCTGCTGGCGAGGGGGGGAATCGAGGGACCGGCCTTCACCTCGATCTTCCAGGGCTCGGTGCGCTGGAACACCTTCGTCGCGCTGGCGCTCGCCGCCGGGCTGCAAGGCCGGAACGGCGCCACCCTGATGGCGATCGCCGTCGCCGCCATGATCCCGCTGCTCAACATCATGTGCGTCGTCGTCCTCGCGCGCTTCGCCAACGGCAAGACGATGAGCGTCGGTGCCACGGTGCGCTCGATCCTGTACAATCCCTTCATCTGGTCTTCCGCGGTCGGGCTCGCGTTCAACCAGGCCCAATGGCTGCTGCCATCGGCCTTCACGGGCTATCTCGACGTGCTCGGGCGAGCCTCTCTCGGCATCGGCCTGCTCGTCGTCGGATCGGCCCTCGACCTCAACCGGCTGGCGCGCCCGCGGCTGGCGCATTGGGTCGCGGTGGGGCTCAAGCTCGTCGTGATGCCGGTGACGGCGTGGCTCTATGCCGGCTGGTTCGGGGTTACCGGCCCGGCGTTGGCCATGACGATCGTGGCCGGCGCGGTGCCCACCGCCACCGCGGCCTATTTCCTCGCCCGCGACCTCGGCGGCGATGCCCCCCTCATGGCCGAGATCACCACGCTGCAGACGCTGCTGGCGCTGGCGACCCTGCCGCTCGCCGTCCTTGTCCTGACTTGATATACCAGAGCTTGAATTCAGTTTGGTTATGCAATTTATAATTGCACAACCGAAGGGAATCGCTCCCGACGAGTTGGTGCCCCCTGCACTGAGGGAATCCATTCGCAATGACGCAAAAGGCCAAAGGACTGGCACCCGTCGAACCCGGATTCGGCGAGCAAAGGGACGAGGATATCCCCGCGCGTCCGATGACGGCGCTGGAGGCAGCCTCCTTCATCGAGAGCATGGCCGCCGAGTTGCGGAGCATGGCGCGAGCGACGAAGCTCGAAGCGCTGGCATACTTCCTCGAAATGGCACGGGCCGAGGCCTCCGG
>NZ_JBIWYK010000574.1:0-1723 GCF_044752385.1 Allobosea sp. CER48
GCTGATACGCCCATTTCCGGCTGCCCGCGGCCGCCGCAACGGCATGGCAGCATTGCGCTGCCCAGTTGACGCTTTCGTTGGCACATGCCTTGCTGAGGCCATCAACAAGAAAACGGCGCGAAAGCGCTGGGGATCATTATTGCTTAAAGGTGGAGGCTATCCGATGAACGAGCAGGAAATCCGCGGCATGGTCGCGGATGTGAAGGAAGGCACGCTGTCGCGACGCTCCTTCATGCAGAGAATGGCGGCCGTGGGTATCGCCGCGCCGATCGCGAGCCAGATCCTGGTCTGGAACGATGTTGCGATGGCCAACGCCACGCTGCCCTACAAGCCGACCAAGGCCGGCGGCGGCGGGCCGCTGAAGATCCTGCTCTGGCAGGCCCCGACCCTGCTCAACCCGCATTTCGCCTCGGGCACCAAGGACCAGATCGCCTCGCGCGTGTTCTACGAGCCGCTCGCCGGCTGGGACAAGGAAGGCAACCTGATCCCCTGCCTCGCGGCCGAGGTCCCCACCCGCGCCAATGGCGGCCTGTCCGCCGACGGCCTGAGCGTGACCTGGAAGCTGAAGCCCGGCGTGAAATGGCATGACGGCAAGCCGTTCAGCGCCGACGACGTCGTCTTCACCTGGGAATATGCCAAGGAACCGGCGACCGCCGCCTACACCACGGGCTCCTACACCAACATCAAGGTCGAGAAGGTCGACGATCTCACCGTCAAGGTGACGTTCCAGCAGCCGACGCCGTTCTGGGCCGACCCCTTCGTCGGCACCGTCGGCCAGATCCTGCCGAAGCACCGCTTCGCCGACTATGTCGGCGCCAAGTCGCGCGAGGCCCCGGACAACCTGAAGCCGGTCGGCACCGGCCCGTACAAGTTCGTCGAGTTCAAGCCGGGCGACGTGCTCACCGGCGAGCGCTTCGCCGATTACCACATCAAGAACCAGCCGCATTTCGACACGCTCGAGGTGAAGGGCGGCGGTGACGCGGTCTCGGCGGCGCGCGCCGTGCTGCAGACCGGCGAATACGACTATGCCTGGAACCTGCAGGTCGAGGACGAAGTCCTCAAGCGCATGGAGACCGGCGGTCGCGGCAAGACCAGCGCCGTCGCGTCGGGCGACATCGAGTTCATCATCCTGAACACGACCGACCCGTGGACCGAGGTCGATGGCGAGCGCTCGAGCGTCAAGACCAAGCATCCGACGCTGTCGGACCCGGCCGTGCGCCAGGCGATCAACCTGCTGATCGACCGCGACTCGATCCAGAAGTTCATCTATGGCCGCGGCGGCACCGCGACCGCGAGCTTCGTCAACGAGCCCAAGCAGTTCAAGTCGCAGAAGCTCAAGTACGAGTTCAACATCGAGAAGGCCAACAAGATCCTCGATGACGCCGGCTGGAAGAAGGGTGGCGACGGCATCCGCGAGAAGGACGGCAAGAAGCTCAAATACGTCTACCAGACCTCGATCAACGCCCCGCGCCAGAAGACCCAGGCCATCATCAAGCAGGCCTGCCAGCGCGCCGGCATCGACCTCGAGCTCAAGTCGGTCACGGCTTCGGTGTTCTTCTCCTCGGACGTCGCCAACCCCGATACGTACACCAAGCTCTATGTCGACATGGAGATGTATACGACGACGCAGCCGCAGCCCGATCCGGAGCGCTTCCTGAACCAGTTCGTGTCCTGGGAAGTCGCCACCAAGGAAAACAAGTGGCTGGGACGCAACGTCTCGCGC
>NZ_JBIWYK010000575.1:0-1708 GCF_044752385.1 Allobosea sp. CER48
CCCCCCTCCGTCCCCGACGCGCCTCTCCCCGCCGACAACTATCTGGCGATGGTGCTGCTCGTGGACGACCAGGTGATGGTCTGCGAAGCCGTCCGGCGGGCGCTGGTCCATCACGGCGACGTGGACTTCCACTATTGCACCGATCCGCTGGAAGCGATCGATGTCGCGCAGCGCGTCAAGCCGACCGTCATTCTGCAGGACCTGGTGATGCCGGGCGTGGACGGGCTCGATCTGGTGCGCCGCTATCGCAAGCACCCGGCCCTGCACAGCGTGCCGGTCATCGTGCTCTCGACCAAGGAAGACCCCGCGATCAAGAGCGAAGCCTTCCAGGCGGGCGCGAACGACTATCTGGTGAAGCTTCCCGACACGATCGAGCTGATCGCCCGCATCCGCTACCATACGCGCGCCTATCTCGATCACCTGCAGCGCGACGAGGCCTATCGCGCCCTGCGCGAGAGCCAGCGCGAGCTGATGCGCGCCAATCTCGAGCTCGAGCGCCTGACGCGGATCGATGGCCTGACCGGGCTCGGCAACCGCCGATATTTCGACGAGTACCTCGCTGCGGAATGGAAGCGCGGCATCAGGACCGGCAACCCTCTGTCGGTGCTGATGATCGATGTCGATCACTTCAAGCGCTACAACGATGCCTATGGCCATCTGGCGGGCGATGACGTGCTGAAGCAGGTCGCCGGCGTGATCCAGAACGGCGCCTGTCGCGCGACAGACCTCGCCGCCCGCTTCGGCGGCGAAGAGTTCGTGGTGATCCTGACCGATGTCCCGCCGGACGGGGCGGCCCATGTGGCCGAGCGCATGGTTCAGGGGGTCCGCGACCTGAACATCCCCCACGGGTCCCAGCGCGTGACGATCAGTGTCGGCGTGGCGACCGCCTGGCCGAGCGCGGAAACCGGTCCCGGCGGCGTCGTCAACGCCGCCGACCTGGCGCTATTCCGTGCGAAGAACAGTGGCCGGGACCGCGCCGTGTTCCCCGACATCCTGCCCGCCGCCACGGAGGACTAGGCCGGCCCTCGCCGGGCCGCCGAAGTTCTGAGCTCAGACGGAGCGCGTCAGTCCGCCGTCGACGCGGAGGTTCTGCCCCGTGATGTAGGCTGCATCGGGCGAAACCAGGAAGGCGACGGTGCCCGCGATCTCGGCGCTGGTCCCGTAACGCTTCATCGGCACCGCCTCGCGCCGCTCCTCGGTTGCCGGCAGGCTGTCGATCCAACCGGGCAGCACGTTGTTCATGCGGATGTTGTCGCCCGCATAGGTGTCGGTGAAAACCTTGGTGAAGGATGCGAGGCCGGCGCGGAACACCGCCGAGGTCGGGAACATCGCGCTCGGCTCGAAGGCCCAGGCCGTCGAGATGTTGACGATGGCACCGGACTTCTGGCGCTGCATGATCGGCGCCACCAGCCGCACCGGGCGGATGACGTTCATCAGATAGACGTCGAGCCCGCGATGCCAGTCCTCGTCGGTAATGTCGAGGATGGGCGCGCGAGGCCCATGGCCGGCGCTGTTCACCAGGGCGTCGATCCGGCCCCAGCGTTCCATCGCGACGTCCACGAGCCGGCGCAGATCGTCATTCGACTGGTTGGACCCGGTCACGCCGATCCCGCCGAGCTCCTTTGCCAGCGCCTCGCCCTTGCCGGACGAGGACAGGATGGCGACGCGGAAGCCGTCCGCCGCCAGGCGTTTGGCCGCGGCGGCGCCC
>NZ_JBIWYK010000576.1:0-1706 GCF_044752385.1 Allobosea sp. CER48
CTTCCCGGAGATGCAGAAGCGCGGCGCCAAGCCCGGCGATCTCGTCGCCCTGCTCTCCGCCACCGGCGCGCAGACCGAGACGATCCCGCCCTCGATCGTGCTGATCACCATCGGCTCGGTCACCGGCGTCTCGATCGCGGCGCTGTTCACCGGCGGCATGCTGCCGGCGCTGGTGCTGGGCATCGCGCTCTGCTTCGTCGTCTGGTGGCGCTATCGCGGCGAGGACCTGAGCCATGTCGCGAAGCAGTCGCGCCGGGAGATCGGCAGGCTCTGCCTCGTCGCCGCGCCGGCCATCGCCCTGCCCTTCGTCATCCGGGCGGCGGTGGTCGAGGGTGTCGCCACCGCGACCGAGGTCTCGACCATCGGCATCGCCTATGCCGTGCTGGCGGGCGTGATCATCTACCGCCAGTTCGACTGGCGCCGCCTGCCGCGCATGCTCGTCGACACGGCCTCGCTGACCGGCGCGATCATCTTCATCGTCGGCTGTGCCACCGCCATGGCCTGGGGCCTGACCCAGTCCGGCTTCTCGCAGGATCTGGCGCGCGCCATGTCCGCCGTGCCGGGCGGGGCCTGGGGCTTCCTCGCGATCTCGATGCTGGCCTTCATCATCCTCGGCAGCGTGCTGGAGGGCATCCCGGCCATCGTTCTGTTCGGCCCGCTGCTCTTCCCCATCGCCAAGCAGGTCGGCGTGCACGAGGTCCACTATGCGATGGTCGTGATCTTCGCGATGGGCATCGGCCTTTTCGCCCCGCCCTTCGGCGTCGGCTATTACGGCGCCTGCGCCATCTCCAAGATCAATCCCGACGAGGGCCTCAAATACATCTGGGCCTACATGCTGGCCTTGCTGATCGGCCTCGTCGTGGTGGCGGCCTTTCCCTGGCTCTCCACCGGCTTCCTGAAATTCTGATCTCCTTTCGTCGAGGTATTCGCCATGAGCCGCTTTTTCGGCCAGATTCGCCAGGCCGGCTACGTCGTGCCCGATATCGAGGCGGCGATGGACTACTGGAGCCGCGTGCTCGGCGTCGGTCCGTTCTTCTACAACCCCAAGGTCCCGATCCGGAACTATCGCTACAAGGGGGAGGCCTACGAGCCGCACAACTCGGTGGCGCTCGCGAATTCGGGCCCGCTGCAGGTCGAGCTCATCCAGTGCCGCAACGACGTGCCCTCGATGTACAAGGATTTCACCGATGCCGGCCATAGCGGCCTGCAGCATGTCGCCTACTGGACCTCGGACTACGACGCCGATCTCGAGCGGCTGATCGCCGAGGGCTTCAGGCCGGTGATGAGCGGCGAGGTCGGCGAACGCGGGCGCTTTGTCTATTTCGACACCCATTATCATCCCGGCACCGTGATCGAGCTTTCGGAGGTCGCGGGCCCGAAGGGCGAGATGTTCCGGCTGATCCGCGAGGCCTCGGAAGGCTGGGACGGCAAGGATCCGGTCCGCCCCTTCCCGGATCTCGCCGCGCTGGCCCCGGCAGCACGCTGACGAGGCCGAGGTCATGAACCAGGACCGCTTCGAGGCGACCTATCTGATCGAGACGCCGCTCGATCCCGCAAGGGTCGCCGAGGTGATGGCAGGCGAGCAATCGAGCGGCACGTTCACGCGGGTCGCGGGCGAGACCGACGAATTGCGCAGCCGGACGCGGGCCGTGGTCACGCGGGTGGTCGAACACGAGGCGGTGGCGGCGCCGAGCCTCCCCAATGCC
>NZ_JBIWYK010000577.1:0-1704 GCF_044752385.1 Allobosea sp. CER48
TCGAATCCGACACATGGCGATAGCCCGGCAGTTCGTGCGGGAACGATCCCATGTCGCACGAGCCCTGCACGTTGTTCTGGCCGCGCAGCGGGTTCACGCCCACGCCTTCGCGGCCGACGTTGCCCGTGGCCATGGCCAGGTTGGCGATGCCCATCACCGTGGTGGAGCCCTGCGCGTGTTCCGTCACGCCCAGACCGTAGTAGATGGCCGCATTGCCGCCGGTGGCGTAGAGCCGCGCGGCGCCGCGCAGCGTTTCGGCCGGCACGCCGGTGGACGCCTCCAGCACTTCCGGCGAGTTCTCGGGCAGGGCCACGAAGTCGCGCCATTGCTGGAATGCGCGGTCTTCGCAACGCTCGGCGATGAACTGCTCGGCCAGCAGGCCTTCCGTGACGATCACGTGGGCCATCGCCGTGACCACGGCCACGTTGGTGCCCGGGCGCAGTTGCAGGTGATAGTCGGCACGGATGTGCGGCGAATCCACCAGATCGATCTGGCGCGGATCCACGACGATCAGCTTGGCGCCTGCGCGCAGGCGGCGCTTCATGCGCGAGCCGAACACCGGGTGGCCGTCGGTCGGGTTGGCGCCGATCACCATGATCACGTCGGACTTGGCCACCGAGCGGAATGTCTGGGTGCCCGCCGATTCGCCCAGCGTGGTCTTCAGGCCATAGCCGGTCGGCGAATGGCAGACCCGTGCGCAGGTGTCGACGTTGTTGTTGCCGAACGCCGCACGCACCAGCTTCTGCACCAGGTAGCCTTCCTCGTTGGTGCAGCGCGACGACACGATGCCGCCGATCGAATCGGTGCCGTGTTCGGCCTGGATGCGCTTGAACTGCGACGCGGCGTAGCCGATGGCCTCTTCCCACGACACTTCGCGCCAGGGATCGGTGATCTTCGCGCGGATCATCGGCTTGAGGATGCGGTCCTTGTGCGTGGCATAGCCCCAGGCAAAGCGGCCCTTCACGCAGGCGTGGCCTTCGTTGGCGGCGCCGTCCTTGTGCGGGACCATGCGCACCACCTCGTTGCCCTTCATCTCGGCCTTGAACGAGCAGCCCACGCCGCAGTACGCGCACGTGGTCACCACGTTGTGCGACGGCTGGCCCAGCTGGATCACCGACGTCTCGGTCAGCGTGGCGGTCGGGCAGGCCTGCACGCAGGCACCGCACGACACGCAGTCCGATTCCATGAACGGCTGGCTGGTGCCGGCGGACACGCGCGAATCGAAGCCCCGGCCGCTGATGGTCAGCGCGAAGGTGCCCTGGGTTTCCTCGCAGGCCCGCACACAGCGGTTGCAGACGATGCACTTGGACGGGTCGTAGGTGAAATACGGGTTCGACTCGTCCTTCTTCATGTGCGTGTGCGTGGCGATCGGGGCGGCACCGCCGGCGCCATCCGCGTAGCGCACTTCGCGCAGGCCCACCACGCCGGCCATGTCCTGCAGTTCGCAGTTGCCGTTGGTCGGGCAGGTCAGGCAGTCGAGCGGGTGATCGGAGATATAGAGCTCCATCACGCCACGGCGCAGTTCGCCAAGCTTGCCGCTCTGCGTGCGCACCTTCATGCCCGGTTCCACGGGGGTGGTGCACGAGGCCGGATAGCCGCGCCGGCCTTCGATCTCCACCAGACACAGCCGGCAGGAGCCGAACGGTTCCAGGGAATCGGTGGCGCAGAGCTTGGGCACGCCAATGCCGGCTTCGGCAGAGGCGC
>NZ_JBIWYK010000578.1:0-1701 GCF_044752385.1 Allobosea sp. CER48
GAAGGCGGCTGAAGAGGCGGCCAAGACGGCGGCTCTCTCGGCCATGAGCAGCACGATCACCGGCGCCTCCGGCGGCGCGGACATCCATAACTGCCTGACCTTGATGCCGCCTCAGCCACACGGGCCCGGCGTGGTCGTCGACGGCTCGCAGACGGTCCTGATCAACAATCTGCCGGCCTGTCGGGCGGGCGATACGATCGTCGAGGCGCTGGGACCACCGAACAAGATCGTGATGGGCTTGCCGACCGTGATCATCGGTGGCTGAAGGCGTTTTCAGCAGAGTTCGAGTTCGTATTCTTGCGGCCGGAGCGGGGGCATGGGCAAGAGCAGGACGGTTCCGGACCGGGCGGAGGCGAAGATCGAGCGCTTCCGCCACAAGAAGGTGCAGCGCTTCGCCTCCGACACGCGCCGCGCGCTCGGCCATGGTGCTGCCCGCAACGGCCATGTCGCCGAAGTTCTGACATTCATGGCGCTGATCCGCGACCCGGCCCGGCGCAAGCGGCCGATGTCGACGTTGCCGAGCGTGACCTGCACCGCGGCGGCGCGGCAATTCTTCCGGGCGGAGAACGGCGAGCAGGCGGCCCATCTTTTGCCTGGCCAGCTCTCGATCGACGGGGCCTTTCCATGGCTCTTCCTGAGCGGGCCGGCGGCACGGCGGCTGGAGAATCTCTTCGCCTATGTCGAGCCCTTGCGTGCCGACTACAACAAAGCCGATTCCGCAGCGGAGGCGAGCGGGCTGACCGGGGCCTTCGCCGACGCGTGCCGGCATGTGCTGCTCGGCACGGGCAGGGCGGAAACTGATATCCTGGCGGCCTACGAGAAGGTCTGGCGTTCCGGGGCGCTCGCCGCCTTCGGGGAGGCCGAGACGCAGAAGCGCAGCAAGCCAACGCCGCCACCCATCGTCTATGGAGAGCCCGGCGGGGCCGAATTCGGCATGATCCTGAACCTCGACGAGCGGACAGCAGCCTTCCAGGACGAGTCCGTCTGGGCCACCTACGAACAGCTCAGCATCCTCGGCTACTACAAGGCCGCGATGGACGAATTGCCACGGCAATTGCAGCCGCGTGCCATCGGCGAGATCCTGGCGATGCCGCCCGCCTGAAGTCCGCCGTCCATGTCGGCGCCGAAGCAGCCTTGCCGTTCGCACCCGCGTGTAGGCTCAATGGCCACCGCGGTCGTAGCACTCGGCGAAGTAGATCAGGAAGGCGTCGACGAGGCCGTTCTCATAGGGGGCGGTCTTGGCGTCCCAGCGCGCGACATAGGCCTCCCACATCCTGGCCTTGCGCGAACCGATCAGACTGCCGAGCCCGCCTTCCGAGGCGGTGCCTTCGGCGATCGCCTGAGGGTCGAGGTCGTCGACAAGCAGCCTGAGCGCCTGCTGCATCGCCGAGTACGTCTTGATCTGATGGGCCTTCAGGTCGCGGAAGCTCTCGTCAAAGGCGCGCCTGGCGTCGAGATAGCCGCTGCGCGGCTGCCCGAAGATCAGTTGAAGGGCGTCGTCCACCGTCGGCGAGAACTTCAGCGGATTGTTGTCCTGCGCCTGGATCATCGTCTGGTTGCTGCTGCGCGCCATCCGCTTGCTTTCGGCGCGGGCGGCCAGCAGGGCCTTCAGCTCTTCCGCGACCAGCCGCATCAACCCGCCGAGCTGCTCGGCGAAGGCGCCCGGATCCTGCCATGACAGCGATTGCGGCGAGATGCCGG
>NZ_JBIWYK010000579.1:0-1700 GCF_044752385.1 Allobosea sp. CER48
TTTCGAAAAGAACAATTCTGCGAGATGATGCCCCCACAATCGGAGGAGCAGCCATGCCGGATACCCCAACCCTCACCCTGCCGCCGGGCGTCGTCGTCAGGGGCGCCGTGCAGCCGCGCTTCGACGAGGTCCTCACCTCGGAGGCGCTCGCCTTCGTCGCCGACCTGCATCGCCGTTTCAACGAAACACGCAAGCGCCTCCTCAGCCTGCGCGCCGAGCGGCAGAAGCGCTTCGACGCCGGCGAGACGCCCGACTTCCTGGCGGAGACCAAGCATATCCGCGAAGGCGACTGGAGCGTCGCACCGATCCCGGCCGATCTGCAGGACCGTCGCGTCGAAATCACCGGACCGGTCGATCGCAAGATGATCGTCAACGCGCTGAATTCCGGCGCGAAGGTGTTCATGGCCGATTTCGAGGACGCCTCCTCGCCGGTCTGGGCCAACATGATCGAGGGGCAGATCAACCTCAGGGATCGCTGGGCCGGCAAGATCGACTTCACCGACCCGACGAACGGCAAGGACTACAAGCTCAAGGACAAGCCTGCCGTCCTGATCATTCGGCCGCGCGGCTGGCATCTGCCGGAGCGCCATATCGAGATCGACGGTGAGGAAGCCTCGGGCTCGCTCGTCGATTTCGGGCTCTATCTCTTCCACAACGCCAAGGCGGCGCTGGCGGCGGGATCCGGCCCGTATTTCTATCTGCCGAAGCTGGAGAGCCATCTCGAGGCGCGGCTCTGGAACGACGTCTTCGTCGCAGCCCAGTCGGCGCTCGGCCTGAAGAACGGAACGATCAAGGCCACGGTGCTGATCGAGACCCTGCCGGCCGCCTTCGAGATGGACGAGATCCTCTACGAGCTGCGCGAGCACATGGCTGGGCTGAATTGCGGCCGCTGGGACTACATCTTCTCGTTCATCAAGAAGCTCGCCCGCAACAAGGCCTATGTCCTGCCCGACCGGTCCCAGGTCGTGATGTCCAAGGCCTTCCTGCGCGCCTATTCGCTGCTGCTGATCAAGACCTGCCACAGGCGCGGCGCCTTCGCGATGGGCGGCATGGCGGCGCAGATCCCGGTCAAGAACAATCCCGAAGCCAACGCCGCCGCCTTCGCCAAGGTCAAGGCCGACAAGGAGCGCGAGGCCGGCGACGGCCACGATGGCACCTGGGTCGCCCACCCTGACCTCGTCCCGGTCGCGATGGAGGTCTTCGACCGGCTGATGCCGCAGGCGAACCAGCTCGCCAAGAAGCGCGACGACGTGAAGATCGGCGCCGGGGACCTCCTGGAGGTCCATCAGGGCACCCGCACCGAGGAGGGCTTCCGCGAGAACATCCGCGTCGGCGTCCAGTACATCGAGGCCTGGTTGCGCGGCCGTGGCGCCGTTCCGATCTACAACATGATGGAGGACGCCGCGACTGCAGAGATCAGCCGCGCCCAGATCTGGCAGTTCGTCCAGTACGGCGTCGCGCTCGATGGCGGGGTGACGGCCGACGCGGCCCTGTTCAAGCGCTGCCTGCCCGAGGAGATGGAGCGGGTGAAGGGCGAGCTCGGGCCCGAGAACTATGCCAGGGGTCGCTTCCCGGAAGCGATCGCGCTCTTCGAGAAGCTCTCGCTCGCGCCGATCTTCGAGGACTTCCTCACCGTGCCGGCCTACGCCAAGCTGAGCTGAACGCCGGCTACGGCCGACGATCGAGGGGCGCCGCCATCG
>NZ_JBIWYK010000580.1:0-1698 GCF_044752385.1 Allobosea sp. CER48
GGCAGAACGATCGGCATGATGCCTCTGCGCAGTTCGGCAAACGTCGCAATGGACTTCGGTCGGCGTGCCGCTTAAGCCGGCTTTCGAGACGCGATTTCCGGCCGGGAGCCTTGCCGCCATGAAGGATATCCTCGAACAGCTCGAAACCCGGCGCGAAGGCGCCCGCAAGGGCGGCGGCGACAGACGCATCGAGGCTCAGCACAAGCGCGGCAAGCTCACCGCCCGCGAGCGCATCGAACTGCTGCTCGACAAGGACTCCTTCGAGGAGTTCGACATGTTCGTGCAGCACCGCGCCGTCGATTTCGGCATGGACAAGTCCGAGAAGATCCCCGGCGACGGCGTCGTCACCGGTTGGGGCACGGTGAACGGCCGCACCGTCTTCGTCTTCTCCAAGGACTTCACCGTCTTCGGCGGCTCGCTCTCCGAGACCCACGCCCAGAAGATCATCAAGATCCAGGACATGGCGCTGAAGATGCGCGCGCCCATCGTCGGCCTGTTCGATGCCGGCGGCGCCCGCATCCAGGAGGGCGTCGCAGCGCTCGGCGGCTATGGCGAGGTTTTCAAGCGCAACGTCCAGGCGTCCGGCGTCATTCCGCAGATCTCGGTGATCATGGGCCCCTGCGCCGGCGGCGACGTCTATTCCCCGGCCATGACAGACTTCATCTTCATGGTCCGGGACACCTCCTACATGTTCGTCACCGGCCCGGAGGTGGTGAAGACCGTCACCAACGAGACCGTGACCTCCGAGGAGCTCGGCGGCGCCAAGGTCCACACCTCCAAGTCCTCGGTCGCCGACGGCTCCTTCGAGAACGATGTCGAGGCGCTCCTGCAGGTGCGCCGCCTGCTAGACTTCCTGCCGGCGAACAACACGGCCGGCGTGCCGGAATGGCCGAGCTTCGACGTGCCGGACCGGGTCGACATGAGCCTCGACACGCTCGTCCCCGACAATCCGAACAAGCCCTACGACATCAAGGAGTTGATCCTGAAGACGGTCGACGAGGGTGACTTCTTCGAGATCCAGGAAGCCTACGCAAAGAACATCGTTACCGGTTTCGGACGCATCGAGGGCCGCACCGTCGGCATCGTCGCCAACCAGCCGATGGTGCTGGCCGGCGTGCTCGACTCCGACGCCTCGCGCAAGGCCGCCCGCTTCGTGCGCTATTGCGACGCCTTCGAGATCCCGATCGTCTCGCTCGTCGACGTTCCCGGCTTCCTGCCGGGCACGGCGCAGGAATATGGCGGCCTGATCAAGCACGGCGCCAAGCTGCTCTTCGCCTATTCGGAATGCACCGTGCCGCTGGTCACGATCATCACCCGCAAGGCCTTCGGCGGGGCCTACGACGTCATGGCCTCCAAGCACATCGGCGCCGACGTCAACTATGCCTGGCCGACGGCTCAGATCGCGGTGATGGGCGCGAAGGGCGCGGTCGAGATCATCTTCCGCGGCGGCGACACGGAGACGATCGCGCGCCAGACCAAGGAATATGAGGACCGCTTCATGTCCCCCTTCGTCGCGGCCGAGCGCGGCTATATCGACGAGGTGATCATGCCGCACTCGACCCGCCGGCGCATCGCCCGCGCGCTCGCCATGCTCAGGACGAAGAGCGTCGAGCGCCCCTGGCGCAAGCACGACAACATCCCGCTCTGAGCCATGGCAAGCCCTGGCATCAGTTCCAGCGGCGGAAGATCACGCTGGCA
>NZ_JBIWYK010000581.1:0-1695 GCF_044752385.1 Allobosea sp. CER48
GCGATCTCGGCGTCTATAACGGGCGCCGTTGCCTGCGACCTTCAATCGAGACCTTTCATGACCGATAGCGTGAGTCCCCTGGCCGGCAAGCGGCTCGAGCCCGGCCAACTCGTCGATGTGGCGGCTCTCAGAAAAGCCTATTACGACCGGCCTGATCCGGCTCAGCGCGCGCAGCAGGTCGCCTTCGGAACATCGGGGCACCGCGGAACGGCCTTCGCGAAATCCTTCAACGAAGCGCATATCCTGGCCGTCGCACAGGCGATCTGCCTCTATCGCCGGGAGCAGGGTATCGACGGCCCGCTCTTCCTCGGCATCGACACCCATGCCTTGTCGCGCAACGCGTTCGAGTCGGTGGTCGAGGTCTTCGCCGCCAACGGCGTCGTCACCATGATCGACGAGAAGCTGGGTTTCACGCCGACTCCGGTGATCTCGCACGCGATTCTCGCCCATAACCGCGGCCGCACCTCTGGGTTGGCGGACGGCGTCGTCATCTCGCCCTCCCACAACCCGCCTGCCGATGGCGGCCTGAAATACAATCCGCCGCATGGCGGCCCGGCCGATACCGATGCGACCGGCTGGATCGAGAAGAAGGCCAACGCCCTCATCGCCGAGGGGCTCGCCGGCATCAGCCGCATTCCCTACGAGCGGGCGCTGAAGAGCGAGCATATCCGCCGACACGACTACGTCAGCGGCTATGTCGCCGATCTCGCCGATGTCGTCGATATGGAGGCGATCGCCAAGGCCGGCGTCTCGATCGGCATCGACCCGCTCGGCGGGGCCGGGCTCGATTACTACCAGCCGATCATCGACCGCTACGGCCTGAACGCCACGATCGTCAGCAAGGAGGTCGATCCGGCCTTCGGCTTCATGACGGCCGACTGGGACGGCAAGATCCGGATGGATTGTTCCTCGCCTTATGCGATGGCGAGCCTGATCGGCATGCGCGACCGGTTCGACGTCGCCTTCGCCAACGACACGGATGCGGACAGGCATGGCATCGTCACCCGCAGCGGCGGGCTGATGAACCCCAACCACTATCTGGCGACGGCGAGTGCCTATCTCTTCGCCAACCGTCCGGGCTGGCGCAGCGACGCGGCCATCGGGAAGACGGTCGTGTCGAGCGCCATCATCGATCGTGTCGCGGCCAAGCTGGGCCGCAAGCTCGTCGAGGTTCCCGTCGGCTTCAAATGGTTCGTCGACGGCCTGATCTCGGGCGCGTTCGGCTTCGCGGGCGAGGAGAGTGCAGGCGCCTCCTTCCTGCGCAGGGACGGCACGGTGTGGACGACCGACAAGGACGGCATCATCCTCGGGCTGCTGGCAGCGGAGATCACCGCGAAGACCGGGAACGACCCCAGCGTCCTCTACGACCGGCTGACGGCAGAGCTGGGCAAGCCCTGCTATGCACGGGTCGATGCACCTGCGACAGCGGCGCAGAAGGCTGTCCTCAAGAACCTCTCGGCCAAGCAGATCGCCACGAAGGAGCTGGCCGGCCAGCCGATCACGGCGATCCTCAGCGAAGCTCCCGGAAACGGCGCGGCGATAGGCGGCGTCAAGGTGACGACCGCGGATGGCTGGTTCGCGGCGCGGCCTTCAGGCACCGAGGAGGTCTACAAGATCTACGCCGAGAGCTTCCGGGACGAGACGCATCTCGGCCAGATCCAGGAGGATGCCCGCAAGATCGTCGGCGCTGCTTTC
>NZ_JBIWYK010000582.1:0-1684 GCF_044752385.1 Allobosea sp. CER48
CGAAAACGAGCGCTCGCAATGAACGATCGTCATGTCGCCGGTCGGCGCCGCGATCGCCGTCGCGACGCCCGATCCGTAACCAGCGGGGATCAGCATGTCCTGATAGATGGGCTCCCGCGCGATTTCATCGCGGCTGAAAACATCCTCGTCGGTGATGAAGCCGTGGCGTCCGTGGGCGAGCAGGCGCTGAGCCCGTTCGTTGACGCCGAACGGGATGCGCCGGAGCACATCCTCATAGGCCTCGCCGAATTCAGGCGACGAGGCGATCAGGCGAGCCTCGTTGTCGAGAACCGTGCCCAGGAGGGCTTCGCTGCAGCCAGCGATGACGGCCGTGTCCCGCAATACGCGTGACCAGCCTTCCGGCACGATCGCGGCTTCGTAGATGCCGTCGATCAGTGTGTTCTCGAACTCGCTGCTTTGCACGACTTCCCCTCAGAGCCGCCACTCTAGCCGGGCCACAGCAAAACACCTCCCCCAATTGGGGGAGGTGTCGTGCGCTTTCGCTGCAGGTGCGGACAGGCATTCATCTGCCCGGGACCGCGGAACGGCTTCAGCCCTCCGGCAGGCCGAGCATGAGGCGGATGTTCTGGACAGCCGCGCCGGAGGCGCCCTTACCCAGATTGTCGAGCCGGGCGACGAGCACGGCCTGGCCGAGATCATCCTGCCCGAAGACACGCAGCTCGAGCTTGTTGGTGTCGTTCAGCGCCTCGGGCTCGATCTTGCCGCCCATGCCCTCCTGGGAGAGCACGCTGACATAGGTCGAGCGGGCATAGCGCTCCGCCAGAGCGTGGTGGAGATCGGCGACGCTCGGCCGGCCCGGCAGCGTATCGAGATGCAGTGGCACGGAGACCAGCATTCCCTGCCGGAAGTTGCCGACCGAAGGCACGAAGATCGGCCGGCGGGTCAACCGGGCATAGGCCTGCAGCTCCGGCAGGTGCTTGTGGCGCAGGCCGAGGCCATACAGCTCGAATGCCGGTGCGACACCCGTCTCGAACTCCTCGATCATCGACTTGCCGCCGCCGGAATAGCCGGAGACCGCATTGACGGTAACGGGGTGGTCGTGAGCGATGAGCCCGGCGTCGACGAGCGGGCGCAGCAATGCGATGGCGCCGGTCGGATAGCAGCCGGGATTGGCGACGCGATCCGCCTTGGCAATCTTCTCGGCATGTCCCGGCTCCAGCTCGGCGAAGCCGTAGACCCAGCCGGGCGCGACGCGGTGCGCGGTGGCGGCATCGACGATCTTGGGCGCATCCGCACCGAGGTCGTCGGCGAGCGCGACCGATTCCTTGGCGGCGTCATCGGGCAGGCAGAGCACGACGAGATCGACGCTCGCCATCATGTCCTTGCGCGCGGCCGGGTCCTTGCGCTTGCCGGGGTCGATGCTCCTGACCGCAACCTCCGGCACCGCAGCCAGACGCTCGCGGATACCGAGCCCGGTGGTGCCGGCCTCTCCGTCGATGAAGATGGTTTTCAGGTTCTGGCTCATCAGGACCCCCGATCGCTGGGCAGGCACGTCAATGGATGGGCTTCAGGCATAAAAAAACCGCGCTTCTGGCGCGGTCGCGGGCGTTCGGTCATCGGCCGAGCGTCATCGCGGGCGCGCCGGAGCGGCCTGGTACGGGCGACGTCGGGACAGGTTTCTGACCATCGGTCCGATATGAGGGAGCGGCCGGCCCCTGTCAAT
>NZ_JBIWYK010000583.1:0-1680 GCF_044752385.1 Allobosea sp. CER48
TTCCGGTGTGGCAGGAGCGTCGTCCGGGATGATCAAACGACAATTCGATAGAATGGTGGGCCGGGCCGGACTCGAACCGGCACCGGCGCTGTTATGAGCAGCGAGCTCTAACCATTGAGCTACCGGCCCGCTCCTCGCCTAGCATCGCCCGAGGCTGGCAAGCAAGCGGGCCGAGCAGGAAAATGAAAAGGGCCCCGCGGCATGCCGCGAGGCCCTGCTTCTGCTACCGGTGTCGGCCGCTCAGGCCGCCGATGCCAGGTCACGCGCTCCGCGGTGTTCGGCCGCCGCATGGCCCTCGCGGAAGGAGAACCGGGCGATGTGCTCGGTCAGGGCGCGCGTCTGCTCGTCGGTCAGAGCCAGCGCCGCGTTGGTCTCCTCGACCAGCGCCGCGTTCTGGTGCGCCATCGTGCCGATGCCGTCGATCTCGGTGTTGATCGCCGAGACGTCGGTCGCCTGGTTGCGGGCGGTCTGCGAGATGCCGTTCATCAGCCCCGTCAGCTCGTTCACCGAGGAGACGATCGCGCCGAACATCGCCGACGTTTCCTCGACCAGGCCGACGCCGACCTTGACGTCGCCATGCGCCGCCTCGACCAGCTTCTTGACGTCGTTCGAGGCGTCGGCCGAGCGCTTGGCGAGGCTGCGCACCTCGGTGGCGACGACCGCGAAGCCCTTGCCGGCGTCGCCGGCGCGCGCCGCTTCCACCGCCGCGTTGAGCGCGAGCAGATTGGTCTGGAAGGCGATCTCGTCGATCATCGCGATGACCTCCGAGATCTTGCTCGAGGACTGGCGAATGCGCTGCATCGCCTCAAGCGCCGAGGCCACGACCTTTTCGCCCTGCTGAGCACGTTCCTCGGCGCCCTGAGCCATGCCGGTCGCCTGGGCCGCCTCGCTTGCCGTCTTCTTGACGGTGCCGGCGAAGGCGCCGAGCTGGTTGGTCGCCATCGAGACGGCGTTGCTCTCCTCGCTGGTCCGCTCGGCGAGGTCCGTGACGCCATCGAGGATTTCGCTGGTGGCGCTGCGCACCGCCGAGACGGTCTCCGACAGGCGGGCCAGCGTGCTCTCGAACTCGTCGGCCAGCGCGTTGGTGCCGTCCTTGAGCTCGGCGAAGGCGCCCTGATAGAGCCCCTCGATGCGCGCCGAGAGATGACCGGCCGAGAGTTCCGCCAGAACCTCGCAGGTCTCGGACAGGCCGGTCTGCACCGTCTGCAGCAGCGTGTTGACCGAGCCGGCGAGCGCATTGAGCTCGGGGTCGGCGAACTGGGCCGCGACGCGCTGGCTGAAGTCGCCGGCAGCAGCCGCAGCCACGACCACGCCAAAGGCCTCGCCCAGTTCGCGCATCATCTCGCGGCGCTGTTCCTGCGCCCGTGCCTCGTCCTCGACCTTGGCGAGCTCGGCGGCGCGCAGCGCGACCGCGTTGTCGCGGAACAGCAGCACGCTCTTCGAGATGTCGGCGATCTCGTCATTGCCCTTGGTATCGACCACCGTCTCGAGCGCGCCGTCGGCGATCGCCTTGGTGGCGGCCCAGAGCCGGTTGAGGCGTCCGACGATCATCGGCCGGACATAGAACAGCGACAGCGCCAGCGCGATCAGCAGCGAGCCGAGCCCGATGCCGCCGAGCCACATCTTGCTCTGGTCGATCAGCGTGCCGCTGGCTTCGCCCGAGGCCACGGCTTCGCTGCG
>NZ_JBIWYK010000584.1:0-1674 GCF_044752385.1 Allobosea sp. CER48
CGGTTGCCAGCGCGCCTTCGGCGCCCGCCAGGAGCTCGCCGCCATGGCCGGCGAGTTCCGGGGCGCTGGCCGCGCCGACGCGCAGGCGGACCAGCGCGATGCCGCGCGCGGTCTCGATCGCCGACTGGGCTACGATCTTGATGAAGCGGCGCGCCGCCGATTCGATCTGGTCCTGCGGGCAGCCGACGAGCAGGATGGCGAAACTGTTGCCGGCATAGCGTACGAGATGGTCGCGCCGGCGAGTGACCGAGCGCAGGCGCTCATGCACGGTGCTGATGATCTCGTCCGTCGCCTCATGGCCGAAATCGTCGTTGAGGCGCGCGAGCTCGTCGATCGCAGCCACCAGGACGACCACCGGCCGCTGGGCGGGGAGGTGCTCGCGCAAGGTCGCGTCGATGCGTTCCAGCAGGGCGGGGCGGTCGCAGAGCTCGTTGCCCAGCCGATCGAGCTCCTCCGCCCTGGCGGCGCGCTCCAGCCTCAGGACGCCGCGTGCGGTGGCCGGGCGGCCGTCGCTGCCGGCGAACCAGCGGCCGGTATCCTCGACCCACATCTTGCGGCCGGCGAGATCGACGGCATAGCGGGTGCGGTAGATCACGCCGTCGCCGCGATCCTGCTCGCTGGAGCCGAAGATCGCATCGTAGCGGCTTGCGCCGCTGCCCGGCTCGACCAGCCCGGCGAAGGCCAGGCCGCGCTCGAGGACCTGCTGCGGGATCGGACCGAGCACCTCGGCGACATTCGGCCCCCAGCTCAGGGCGTCGCTCCGGGCGTCCCAGCCGTAAACGACTTCGCCGATCGAGGAGAGGATGTTGCGGGGATCGACTGAGCCGCCGTTCTGGAAGCTGAAGATCGATGGGGTCGGCATCGCTCGGCCTCGAAGGGACAGAGCTACGCGGCGCCGTTCTGGTGCTTCGTCGCCCGTCCGGATGATGGGAAGTGCTTCGAAACGATGCGACAATTTCGATTAACGCTGCGTTAAGGCTGGCCACCCGATTGCAGCCTGAGCTCCGTCACATTGCGTTTGTGCCGGAGTGAAACATGGCAAGGGCCGGAGTTTGGCCGGGGCAGGATGCGGCCCATGTCAACGCATCGGGGCTGCTGCTGCTGCAGGCCGCCGCGGCGCGGGCAGAAATCGGCCCCTTCGCGCGGCAGGCGATCGCGACGCCTCAATCCGCCGCGGGCTGCTACCGGGCTGCGGCGCAGCTCGTGCCGCGTGCCCGGCTGCCGCGGCCGCGCCTCCGCCCCCGGGGCTGACGGACCGCATGCAAAGAAAAACCGGCCTTGCGGCCGGTTCACATGCGCTGTCGCTGGAGCGGCATCGCTGCCGCAGCCGGCTCAGGCGTCGGTCTTGACCTTGAGGACCTGACGGCCGCGGTACATGCCGCTCTTCAGGTCGACATGGTGCGGACGGCGCAGCTCGCCCGAGTTCTTGTCTTCGATATAGGTGGGCTGCTTCAGGGCGTCGGCCGAGCGGCGCATGCCACGCTTCGACGGCGACGTCTTTCTCTTCGGAACGGCCATAGTACTCTCCATCGTGCCGCCGTCTGGATGCGCAGGCCGGTCAAGGCCACGCCTCCGCCACGGCGACGGATCAATCTCGTGAGGCGTTGCCCATACACCGTCGGGGCGCGCATGGCTAGAGCTGAATCCGGTTTTCTTCGGAATGACCGTCGGATC
>NZ_JBIWYK010000585.1:0-1657 GCF_044752385.1 Allobosea sp. CER48
CGATTGCGGCGATGCGCCTCGTCCGTATTGGCGACGTCGAGCGGCTGATACTCGCCGAAGCCCGTGGCGGCGACACGGTCGGTCGGCAATCCGCGCGAGATCAGATACTCGACGACGGCGATGGCGCGCGCCGAGGAGAGATACCAGTTCGAGGGGAACTGGGCGGACCTGATCGGCCGGTTGTCGGTATGTCCGTCGACACGCAGGATCCAGGGCAGGTCGGGCGGCATCTCGTTGCCGAGGTCGAGCAGGATGGTGGCGAGCTTGTCGAGCTCGACCTTGCCCTCGGGCTTCAGCACGGCCTGGCCGGCATCGAAGAAGACCTCGGACTGGAAGACGAAGCGGTCGCCGACGACGCGGATGTCCGGCCGCGTGCCGAGGACCTGTCGCAGTCGGCCGAAGAAGTCAGAGCGATAACGCGCCAGCTCCTGGACGCGCTGTGCGAGCGCGACATTGAGCCGGGAGCCGAGCTCGGAGATACGAGCCTGCGAGTCCTTGTCCTTCGCCTCCGAAGCGGCGAGCGCCTCCTCGAGCGCCGCGAGCTGGCGGCGCATGGCGAGGATCTGCTGGTTGACGAGGTCGACCGTGGCCTGGGCGCGGGCGGAGAGCTGCTTTTCCGTGTCGAGCGCCTTCTGCGTCTCCGCGAGCTGCGCCGGAGCGGCGTTGTTCTGGGATTCGAGCAGGCCCTGAAGGCGGCCGCGATCATCCTGTGCGCGGCTGAGGGTCGACTGCATGAGCTGCAGGCTTTCCTGAGCCTGGCGATTCGAGGCCCGCTCCAGGGCGAGCAGGTCGGTGAGCTCGGAGATCTGCCGGTTCAGGCGCTCCAGCGCGGTGTCCTTGCCCGTCAGTTCCTGCGAGAGGAAGAACTGGCCGAGGACGAAGACGGTGAGCAGGAAGACGATGCCGATCAGCATCGTCGAGAGCGCGTCGACGAAGCCGGGCCAGAAATTCGCTTCCTCGCGACGATGGGCGCGGGAGAGGGCCATCGATCAGGTTCCCGAAATGCCGGTGCGGTTCATGGTTCGGTGACGTGGCTGGCGGCGAGGCGCTCGATCAGGCGCTTCAGATCCTTTTCGCGCGAGGCCTGTGCCTCGACCCAGTCCCGGATCATCTGCTGCTCGGCGCGCATATGCTGGACGAGGCCCTGGATACCTTCGGCCAGGTTGGCGAGCGCCTGCGTCGCGGCGCGGTTGTTGGAGGCCCCATCTGCCATCGCCGCGCTGAGCTGCTCGAAACGGTCGGCGAGCGGCTCTCCGGCCGGGAGCAGGGGCGAGGCGGCGTCCGGCTCGGCCGAACGCGCTCCGAGCCAGCTTTCGAGCTCATTGCGGAAACGGCGCTGGGCCTGCGCGACCTGCAGGTCGAGGAAGCCGAGAATCAGCGAGCCGGCGATGCCGAAGAGCGAGGACGAGAAGGACAGGCCCATGCCGGCCAGCGGGGCGGAGAGACCGGCCTTCAGCTCGTCGAAAAGCACGCCGGCCTCGGCACCGGTGCGCAGCGACTTGATGACGTTGCCGACCGAGCCGACCGTCTCGAGCAGGCCCCAGAACGTTCCGAGCAAGCCGAGGAAAACGAGCAGGCCCGCGAGATAGCGCAGCACCTCGCGCCCGTCGTCGAGCCGAATCGCGACTGATTCGAGCAGCGAGACGGCTTGTGACGG
>NZ_JBIWYK010000586.1:0-1655 GCF_044752385.1 Allobosea sp. CER48
CGCTGTAGCTCAGCCCCGTCACCGCTTCGATGACGAGACCGAGCAGCGCGAAGCCGTGATTGGAGTACTTGAAGCGCTGCGAGCCGGAGAAGACCGGCGCCGCGGCGAGGTCGGCCAACAACTCCGCCTTGCTGCAATAGGGTTTGCGGTCGACGAACTGGCCGCTGTCCGGCCCGTCGCGGGTCAGGCCTGCGCTGTTGGAGAGCACCTGCTCGACGGTGACCTCGGCGATCGCCGGATGCAGCCCGTCGATGAAGCGTCCGACCTTGTCGTCGAGCCGCAGGCGGCCCTCCTCGACGAGCCGCAGGATGCCGGCCGAGGTGAAGCTCTTGGAATGGGAGGCGATGCGGAAGCCATGGCGTGGCGTCAGTTGCTCACCGGTCGCCAGGTCGGCACGGCCGAATGCGGCCTCGAGCACGACTTCATTGCCGTCCGCGATCGCGATGGCACAGCCGGGCTGGTCATGGTAGCGGCGTTGGAACTCGAGCCAGCTCGCGACATAGGCGAGGGCAGGGGCAAGCCATGGCTTCATGGTTCGGTGTCCGGTCATGGTTCAGCGACCGTGAGCATCGCATGATTCCGCCGGCTGCCCGCAAGCCGTGGAAAGCGGGGCGGGCATGTCAGCGATGGCTGCTTTCGCTTGCCCTTCCCGGCCTGTCGTGGCATCGCTCCCGGCCAATCGAAAGGACCCTGATCGTGGACAAGACCGAACTCGCCAAGCTGGAAGGCTACCTGCGCCGCACCTTCAACAACCACGCGATCAGCGTGCGTGCCCGCATGAAGAAGACCGACTCGGCCGAGGTCTATCTGGGCGAGGAATTCATCGGCATCATCCATGTCGACGACGAGGATGGCGATCGCTCCTTCAATTTCACCATGGCGATCCTCGACGTCGATCTCGAAGATTGAGAACGTCGACGACGGGCTAGCGGATCAGCCCGTCGAGCGTCCGCCGTACGCCGCCGAGCATCAGCGCCCAGTCGGCGATGATGCTGCGCGGGAAGCGGATGTTCACATCCATACCGCGATGCTGGAAGGTGATGCGGCAAGGCTCGTCGAGATTGGCGGCAGTCTCGACCGGGCAACGGGCGGCGAAGCCCTTGCCGTCGGGCACGGATACAAAAAACTCGTCGCCCTCGAACGGCGAACCTTTGCGGAAGCTGCGTACGACGAGGCCGCCGGGATTTGACCAGACGGTCGGCGTCAGGAAGCGGGCATAGGTCGCAAGCTGACGCGCCGGCTCGTTGACCTTGTCGGGCGGGCTCAGCGTGATCAGCAGGCGCTTGCGGGTGTGGGGCAGGGCCGGGCCCAGACTCGGCCAGTCGAGCCGCAACCGGGCCATGCCGACGAGGCGGCTCGCATCATCGTCGTCGTCGAGACCGGTGAGATCCTTAGGGATGATCAGCGAGACATTGCCGACGCGGGCTGGCTGCAGGGCTGCCGGTTCGTCGATGCGGCGATGCGTCAGATAGAGCGCCAGGCCCGTCGCCAAGGCCCCCGCGACCATGATCAGCAATGCCGCCTTGAGCAGGGCGCCGTCTGCGCGCGGCAGCGGCGCGGGCGGACGCTGCAGGCGCATGCGCACCATCGAGGCCAAGTGAGCGGCTTGGTGGCCGGGACCGTGGTGGGACAGGGACGCAGTCATTCCGGATACT
>NZ_JBIWYK010000587.1:0-1655 GCF_044752385.1 Allobosea sp. CER48
GCATGTCGCTGGACGAGCGCAAGCGCGCCGTCAAGAACGAGCGCGACGCGCAGAAGAAGATCTTCAAGCAGCAGCAGCTTCAGCGGAGCTTGCTCGGTCAATAGGGCCGCAGCCGCACCGGCGAGCCCCGGCGCTCGCAATGCGCCTTGCAGAGCCCACTCCGCTTTTCGCGGGGCGGGCTCTCAGTCTTCCGGACAATCTTCGTCGTCTGCCGCTGCAGCGAGCCGCTCCAGCCTGTCGAGCGCGCCCTGCAGGATATAGGCGGCGGCCATCTTGTCGACGACGGCCGCGCGCTTGGCGCGCGAGGCATCGGCGTCGAGCAGGGTGCGCGTCACGGCCAGCGTCGACATCCGCTCGTCCCAGAACACGATCGGCAGAGCGGTAAGGGGGGCGAGGTTGCGCACGAACGCGCGGGTCGACTGCACGCGCGGTCCCTCCGTGCCGTCCATGTTGAGGGGCAGGCCGATCACGAGCCCAGCGATCTGATGCTTCTCCGCTACCTTCAGCAGCACGGCGGCATCGAGCCCGAATTTCACACGCTGGATCGTCTCCAGAGGCGTCGCGATCTGCCGTTGCACGTCGGAGAGCGCCAGTCCGATCGTCTTGGTGCCGAGATCGAGCCCGAGCAGGCGCGCATGTGCCGGCAGGTCGAGCAAGGCTTCGAGCGGAACGATCTGGCTGGTCATGCCAAGGCGGTATCACGCGCCGCATCGCCCCGCGAGCAATACCTTCTCCGATGCGCCCGGCGAATGGCGGCTCCCCGAAAGCTGTAGCGCCGAAGCCATCGCCTATCCGCGGCGATCACGCTATATCCGCGCGCTTGAAACGGCATTGCCGTGTAGAAGGAAATTCTCGCCGTGCCCGCGCGGATCTCGCTGCAAGTTCCCGACAGAGCCCTGCTCGGCGCCTATGAGACGGCGCTGCGTGGCGGCTGGTCGCCGAATACGACGCGCAACGTCGCGCCGGAACAGCTTGCCGCGATCGCCATCGATCCTGACGCCTTCCTCGCCGAGATCCGGGGTGGTCCCGGCCGCATCCGCCTGCCGGATGGCCGCGAGGTCGATCGCATCCCCGGGCCTACGCGCTGGATCTTCGCCGAAGACCGGGCGGAGAGGCCCTTTGTCGGTTCGATCAACCTGCGGTGGCAGGAGCAGGATGGCCGTCCGGTCCTGGCCCTGCCGGAGCATGTGCTCGGCCATGTCGGCTACACCGTCCTGCCGGGCTTCGAGGGCCATGGCTATGCCACCGCCGCTCTGGCGGCGATGCTCCGCGTGGCGCATGAGGCTGGCCTGCCGGAGATCATCATCACCTGCGACGCGAGCAATCACGCCTCGCGTCGCATCATCGAGAAGAATGGCGGACGGCTCGTCGACACCTTCGTCGCGCCGCTCTACAGCCCCGATCAACGCCTCCGTTTCATCGTCAGCACAGCCCCATGACCGACATCGCCGCTTCCCGCAACGCGGGCTCGTTCGGCCCGCTCCTGCCGGGCATCCTCCTCTCGGCGGCGGTCGCTATCGTGTCGTCCCAGCTCGAGCCGGTGCTGAAGGCCGCCGCGGGCGGCCGCATCGGCATTCCGGCCATCGTCATCGCGCTGGTCATCGGCATGGTGCTGCACCCGCTGGCGAACAACCAGCTCTTTGCGCCAGGCATGA
>NZ_JBIWYK010000588.1:0-1645 GCF_044752385.1 Allobosea sp. CER48
GGGATGTGGCCGGAGGCCAGGCCCGGCCGCGGCTCCGGCGCCTCGCCGCGGAAGCGGTCTGCGGCGCGGGCATCGACCACCTGGATCGTCTGCGATGCTGTCGCCCGCGCCACGTCCTCGGCATTGGCGACGGTCCCGTTGTCGAGCCGGGCGGTGAAGCTGCGGGGCTGGCGCGGCTGCGGACCGTCTTCCTCGACGGGGCGTCCCTCGGCGAGCCATTTCGGGAAACCGCCGTCGAGGATGACGACTTCGCGCGCCCCGAACACCTTGAAGGTCCAGCGCACGCGCGGCGCCGAGAAGAAGCCGAGCCCGTCATAGACGACGATGCGCATGCCGTCGCCGATGCCGAGTGCGCCGACCGCGGCCGCGAATTCCGGCGCCGAAGGCAGCATGTGGGGCAGGGACGAGCGGGTGTCCTTGATCTTGTCGATGTCGAAATGGACGGCGCCCGGAATCCGGCGCGCGGCATATTCGGCCGCGCCGTCACGCTTCTGCGCCGGCAGATACCAGGAAGCATCGACCACGACGATATCGGGAGCGTTCAGGCGCTCGGCCAGCCACTCGGTCGAAACGAAGACGTCTTCACGGGCCATAGGCATATCCTCTGGGCATCAGCTCAAATGTTCTCAGGCGAGCGCGATCCGGACGCGCCGGTTCTGCTTGCCCTTCTTTTCGATATCGGTGACCGCGACGAGGCCTATCTCCGCCGTATTGCGGACATGCGTGCCGCCGCAGGGCTGCAGGTCGATATCACCGATGGCGACGAGCCGGACGCGGCCCGAGCCGCGCGGCGGCTTCACCGACATCGTCTTGACCAGGCCGGGATTGGCGTCGAGTTCCGCATCGGTGATCCAGCGCTCGGTCACGTCGGCCTCGCGTGCGACCAGCGCCTGGAGCTTCCCGGTCACCTCGGCCTTGTCCAGGCCGCCTTCCGGAATGTCGAAATCGAGCCGCCCGTCGCCATCGCCGATCGAGCCGCCGGTGACGGGGAAGGGCAGGACGACGCTCAGCAGGTGGAGCGCGGTGTGGATGCGCATCCGCTTGAGGCGGCGCTCCCAGTCGAGCACGGCCGTCAGCGCCTCGCCCGGTGCGGGCAGGGCCTGGCCCTCGGCGGGGACATGGATGACCCGGCTCTTGTCATCGGGGTCGTAGATCGTCGTGGCGATGGCGACGAGGCTGCCATCGACGCGGCGCAGATGTCCGGCATCGCCGGGCTGGCCGCCGCCGGTCGCATAGAAGACCGTGCGGTCGAGGATGATGCCGCCGCGCTCGTTGACGGCCTCCACCGTAGCGGGCGTCTCCATCAGATAGGCATCCTGGCGGAAGAGCAGTTCGGTCGGCATGGTCTCATCGTTTCTCTGGCCGCGCTGGAGGCGCCTTCGCGGCGCAGACTGCACCGATTGCTTCGACAGTGCCACAGCATTGGCGGGATAACGGGGATGAGTTGGATCGCATGGCTTTCGGCAACGCGCCTTGATGCCTAGATGGCTGTTCCGACCAAACCGGAGCCGACGATGGCCTTGCCCCGCATGAAACCGCAGGACGGCGTCGCCTGGATCACCGGCGCCAGTTCCGGCATCGGGGCGGCGGTCGCGGTCGAACTGGCCCGCCGTGGCTGGACGGTCGCGGTCACCGCCCGGAGGAG
>NZ_JBIWYK010000589.1:0-1640 GCF_044752385.1 Allobosea sp. CER48
GGAGAGGGAACATTTTGGAGTGCGGCACCGCCGCATTGTCTGGAGCGGCGTTGAAACCCGCGCCGATCTGACTAGTTTGACCGGCAACGGAAACGCCGACCGGGAGACGAGCCAGACATGGCCGCCACCAGATTCGACGCCGCAGCCGCGCGGATAACGATCTTTCGCGCCCTGCTGCAGACCATCGCCATGCACGGCAAGGGCCGCATCGCGCTGGAGGATCCGGAGCGCCAGCCCATCACCTATGGTCGGCTCGTGCTTGGAGCGCTGGTGCTGGGGCGCAAGCTGTCGGTGCTGACGACGCCGCGCGAGCATGTCGGCGTGCTGCTGCCGAACATGCAGGGCATGGCGGTAACTTTGTTCGCGCTCTTCGCCTATGGCCGCGTGCCGGCGCTGCTGAACTTCACGGCCGGCGTCCGCAATCTGAAGGCTGCCGCAGAGGTCGCCCAGCTCAAGACCATCGTCACCTCGCGGCGCTTCGTCGACCAGGGCAAGCTCGACGATGAAATCGCTGCGCTGGGCGAAGGGCGGCGCGTCGTCTATCTCGAAGATGTCCGCAAGGAGATCACCAGCTTCGACAAGGCGCTCGGCGCGCTGCAGGGGCTGGTTCCAGGCCTCGTCCACCGCTCCTACGAGGCCTCGCCTGACGAGACGGCCGTGATCCTCTTCACCTCGGGCACAGAGGGCAAGCCGAAGGGCGTTGCCCTGAGCCATGCCAATATCGTCTCGAATGCGCGGCAGGTCTTCGCCCACGCGGCCGGCGCGATTTCCGAGCACGACATCTTCATGAACCCGTTGCCGGCTTTCCACTCCTTCGGATTGACCGCGGGAATGATGGTGCCGCTTCTGCATGGCATGAAAGTCGTGCTCTATCCGAGCCCGCTGCACTACAAGCAGGTGCCGAAGCTGATCGGCGACATGAAGGCGACGTTCCTGCTCGCGACCGACACGTTCCTGCAAGGCTATGCCCGCGCTGCGGAAAAGGGCGACCTCAGCAGCGTGCGCTACGTGGTCGCCGGGGCCGAGCGGGTCAAGGCCGAGACGAAGCGGATGTGGGAGCCCTACGGCACCACCATCCTCGAAGGCTATGGCTGCACCGAGTGCTCGCCGGTTCTCGCCGTGAACACGCCGGCGGCGATGCGCGAGGGAACTGTCGGACAGCTCCTGCCCGGCATCGGGGCCAGGCTCGAGCCGGTCGAAGGCATCCATGAGGGTGGGCGCCTCACCGTGCGCGGGCCGAACGTGATGGCCGGCTATCTCGATCCAGAGCAGCCGGGACGCATCATCGCCCCCGACTGCGGCTGGCACGACACCGGCGACATCGTCGTGATCGAGGACAGGTTCGTCGCTATCCGCGGCCGCGCCAAGCGCTTCGCCAAGCTGGGCGGGGAGATGGTCTCGCTCGCAGCGGTCGAGACCATGGTTTCGAAGGTCTGGCCCGACCAGAACCATGTCGTGGTCGGGCTGCCGGATCCGCGCAAGGGCGAGCAGTTGATTCTCGTCACCGAGAAGCCCGATGCCGATCGCGCGGCGCTGCAGGAGGCCGCCAAGGAGCAAGGGTTCCCGGAGCTCTGGGTGCCGCGTGCCATCCTGGTGACGCCGGCCATCCCGGTGCTCGGCAACGGCAAGATCGATTATGG
>NZ_JBIWYK010000590.1:0-1634 GCF_044752385.1 Allobosea sp. CER48
AGCCCGCGGCAGCCGTCGAACAGGCCAACCTCACCGATGACGCTGCCGCTGGCCTTCTCGACCGCCACGAACATGCCGTAGCCGCGCAGCACCCAGTGGCCGACGATGCGGGTCAGCCGGTGCCAGGCCTCCTCGCGACCGAGGGTCCGGCCGCCGAGATGGCGCACGACATCGGGATCGCTGCGCATGGCATGGATCGCGTCGAGATCGTGGATCTCGGGGCGGCGCAGTCTCAGGTTTTCGGTTTCGAGCATGGCCGTTTTAACCACTGTCCCCGAGGGCGGCCAAGACTGGTGCGGGAACTAGCCGAAAGTCGCAAGAATCGTCGATGAAATCCCTCGCGCTTCGAAAATCCATTCGCTACAACGCGTTTCCGAACGCCGAGCGACAGAAGCCGTTTCGAAACGCTCGCACCTGCCAAATGTCCGAGGAGAATCCCTAGATGAAGCGTCGTCAGTTTATCCAGACCGCGGCGGCTGGCGCCGCGGCCACCGCCGTGGCCATGCCTGCTGTCGCGCAGTCCAATCCCGAAGTGAAGTGGCGTCTGACGTCGAGCTTCCCGAAGTCGCTCGACACGATCTATGCCGGCGCCGAGATCATGGCCAAGATGGTTTCCGAGCTGACCGACGGCAAATTCCAGATCCAGGTCTTCGCCGCGGGCGAAATCGTCCCGGCCCTGCAGGCGCTCGACGCCGTGACCAACAACACCGTCGAGATGTGCCACACGGTCTCGTACTACTATGTCGGCAAGGACCCGACCTTCGCTGTCGCCGCCTCGGTGCCGTTCGGCCTCAACGCTCGCATGCAGAACGCCTGGCTGTTCCAGAATGGCGGCAACGAGCTGTTCAACGAGTTCTACAAGAAGTTCAATGCCTACGGCCTGCCCTGCGGCAACACCGGCGCCCAGATGGGCGGCTGGTTCCGCAAGGAGATCAAGACCGCAGCGGACATGCAGGGCCTGAAGATGCGCATCGGCGGCATCGCCGGCTCGGTCCTGCAGAAGCTCGGCGTCGTGCCGCAGCAGCTCGGCGGCGGCGACATCTACCCGGCGCTGGAGAAGGGCACCATCGACGGCGCCGAGTGGGTCGGCCCCTACGATGACGAGAAGCTCGGCTTCGCCAAGGTCGCGCCCTACTACTACTATCCGGGCTTCTGGGAAGGTGGGCCGACGGTCCACGCCTTCATCAACCTGGAGAAGTGGAACGCGCTGCCGAAGGCCTATCAGGCTGCGCTGACGGCCGCCTGCACCTACGCCAACACGCAGATGGCGGCTCGTTACGACGTGGTGAACCCGCCAGCGCTGAAGCGGCTGGTGGCGGCCGGCACGCAGCTGCGCCCCTTCCCGCAAGACGTGATGGAAGCGAGCCTCAAGGCCTCGAACGAGCTCTATGCGGAGATCTCGGCGAAGAACCCGGACTTCAAGAAGGCGATCGAGACCATGGCCGCCTTCCGCTCGGACCAGTACCTCTGGTGGCAGGTGGCGGAGCTCAGCTTCGACGTCTTCCAGGTTCGCACACGCGCCCGCTGATCCTTCACCGCGAGTTCACGAAATGAGAGGCCCGGCGGAAGCCGGGCCTTTTTCATGCGCGGCGCTCCCGCGAGTGGCCCATCGGCATGTCACCATCTGCGATACT
>NZ_JBIWYK010000591.1:0-1615 GCF_044752385.1 Allobosea sp. CER48
GCTATGGCCGGTCGCGGCGGCGAAGACGACGTCGCCGTCGAGCGGAGCGTGAGCCGGGCGCAAGGCGCGCGAGAAGCCGTCATGCGCGGCGAGCGCGAGGCGCCGGGCCTGGGCCTTGGTCAGCGCCGCGTCGGTCGCCACCAGGGCGATGGTCGTATTCTGGCCCGGTCCGCCCTTGAAGCGCAGCCCGAGATCATTCGGCCCGATCGATGGGGGCCAGCCGAGGCCGCCGAATTCCTTGCCGTCTTCATAGGGCGCTGCCCAGAAGTGGGGACCATAGCCGATCGTTGCCGTGCCGACGGCGTTGACGGCGACGAGGGCACCGACGATCTGCCCGGTCGCAGCACGGGCACTGGCCGAGCCGATGCCGCCCTTGAGGTTGGCCGTGGTCGCGCCAAAGCCGGCTCCGGCTGTTCCGAGCGCGAAGTCCATTCCGGCTCCTTCCGCCGCGCGCCGGCCCAGTTCGCGATAGGGTGTCTCGCCTTCGCCACGGGCCCAGGGCTTGTCGCCGCCATTGGCGAGATCGAACAGGATGGCCTGCGGAACGATCGGCACTCGCGCCGCGCCGACCGGGAAGCCGCGGCCTTCCCGGGCCAACCAGCCCATGACGCCGTCGGCCGCGCCGAGGCCCCAGGCCGATCCGCCGGAGAGCACGATCGCGTCGACATGCTCGACCGTCATTTCGGGGAGCAGCAGGGCGGTGTCGCGCGTCCCGGGGGCGCCGCCGAGCACGGCCGCCGAGGCGACCGTCGGGCGTTCGAAGATCGCCGCGGTCACGCCCGTGGCTGCCATCGCATCATCCGCCTGGCCGACGAGGATGCCGCGGACGTCGGTTATGAGATTGCGCATGCGAAAACCCGATGGCGAACCGAATCGCGCCGTCCGCGTTCCCGTCACATTACGATCTTTTCATCTTGGAGCCATTGCCGGGTCAGGGATCGGGGGGCAGGCTGACCCTATCGCCAATCGGCTTCGAGACCCGCTGAGCGACACACTGGACTGCCTCAAGGGAGATTCCCATGAAATCCATCGCACTCATTGCCGCCTCGTCGATCGCGATGCTGGCCGGCACGCTGGCCTTCGCGCAGCCGCAGCCGGTGCCGCCGGCGGGAGCGGATCAGAAGCAGGAACGCACGGAAGGCCGCGAGCAGCGACGCCAGGAGTGGCGCGAGCGCCAGGCCGAGCGCGCCAAGGCGCGCCTCGACGAGCGTCTGGCGAAGGTGCGGGCGGATCTCAAGCTCAAGCCCGAGCAGACCGCCCTGTTCGACAAGGTCGAGGCCCTCGTCAAGCAGCGTAGCGAGCAGCGCGCCCAGCAATGGGCGACGATGCGGGAAGAGCGCGAGAAGCTGCGCCACGCCGATCTGATGGAGCGTCTCGATGCGGCCGCCAGCCGCGCGAACATGAGGGCGATGCGCTCCAAGGAACTGGCGGATGCGGTTCGCCCGCTCTGGGCCACGCTCAGCGACGAGCAGAAGACGGTGCTGCGCCGCTCGGTCCGTGAGGCGATGGCGGAAGGCCGCGAGCGTTTCCGCGAGATGCGGGCCTGGCGCGGCGGGTGGCACCAGGATCAGGACGACCATGGAGAGCGGCGCTGGCGCGGCCGCGACGACCGGCG
>NZ_JBIWYK010000592.1:0-1612 GCF_044752385.1 Allobosea sp. CER48
ACGGCATTGCCGCGCCAGCAGCCGATCTCCAGCGCCGCCGCGCCACGCGCCAGCCGTTCGCGGCTCTGGCCCAGCCGGCAGAGCGGATGGGCGAAGAGCGGCACGAGCGTGGCCGGCGCCATCTGCGCCAGCGCCGCATCCAGGATCAGTCGCAGCAGCGATCCCGCCGGCCAGCGCCCCAGCGGTTGCCCGGCGGAATCGTCGACCTCGACGCCCCAGCGCGCGAGCTCCACGGCGACGCGTTCGGCAAGGCCGCGATCGGGCGTGACGAGCGCCGCCCGCGCCTGCGGCTGCTCCAGCGTCTCGCGCAGGGCGATGGCGACGGTCAGCGCCTCCTCGCGCTCGTCTGCGGTCTCGACGATGCGCAGGCCGGCGAAACCCTCTTCCGGCTCGCCGGCGGCAATGCGCTGGCCGAGGCTCGCCCAGAGTTCCGTCACCGAAGCCGGCAGCATCGCCTCGCGCAGCAGATCGCCCCGTGCGTGGCGTGCGTCGTCGGCCGCCGCCAATTCGCGGACGTCGGCTCGCTCGGCTCCGATCGTTTCCATGAGATGGTGCAGGGCCGCCTGCGGGTGCGAGGGCGCGGGCTCCCTGCCGATGGCGCCCCAGGCCTGCTCGTCCAGCCCGAGATCGATGCCGGGCAGGATGACCGCGCCGTTGGGTAGCCTCGCGATGGCCGAGAGCAGCCGCGCGGTGGCCGGGACGGTGCCGGTCGAGCCTGCCGCGATGATCGGCCCCCTCGCCTCTCCGGCAAGCAGGCGCTCGCGTTCGGCCGCCAGCATTCGGTTGCGGAACTCGGCCGGATCGGCCGCGCCCTGATCGGCGAGAATCTCGGGCCAGGCCTCCCCGAGAATCGCGAGAAAGCTGGCATTGAGCTGCCAGACCCTGTCGAAGCGGGCAGCATCGAGCGTGGCAAGCCTCTCGACCGGGACGCCCTCGGTCTGCATCTGGTCGAGCAGGGCGGCGAGATCGCCGGCGAGCCCGTAAGCCTCGGCGAGTGTCGCCGGCACCAGCGACGGTTCGGACGGGTCGAGCCTGAGATGGCTGCGGTTGGCGGTGCGGCCCCAGGCATCCACGAGCCGCGTCAGCAGCATCCGGCGCTGCAGCGGCTCGATCGGGGCGAGCCGCTCGCCGGTCCAGCCGCCCGAGCCGATCAGCGCCGTTTCCGCCTCGTCGACATCGCCGAGCGGGACGATGCGCGGCAACAGGAGCGGCTTGCCTCCGAGCTTTTCGGCCAGGATCGCGGTGAAGGCGCGGGCGGCGCGGCGTGTCGGCAGATAGAGCGTGGCCCGGGCCATCGCCGCCGGATCGGCGGGATCGTGGATCGGCCCCAGCCGCCCGTCCAGCATCGCCTGCGCCAACACCTCCAGAAACGGCGCGCCGGCGGGAATGCTGTACAGCTTGAGCTCAGGCATCGACCGGCTGTGCCGCAAAGGCGGCTTCTGCGGGAGCGATCGCTTCGGGCGTGCCGACATGCAGCCAGCGCCCTTCCAGCACCTCGCCGAACAGGCGCCCGCGGGCGATGGCGCGGTCGAAGAGCAGGTTGAGCGAGAACGGTCCTTCAGGCGTCTCGGCGAAGAGCTCCGGCCTCAGGATGGCAACGCCGGCATAGACC
>NZ_JBIWYK010000593.1:0-1611 GCF_044752385.1 Allobosea sp. CER48
CGTTGCGTCCCGGTTGGCGGCGGGCTTCGCAGGCCGCGCCAATCCTCGTCCGCCGCGGACTTGCATCGCGCTTCGAATCGTGCGCCTTCCCCCGAAACTCAGGGAGCCGGTTGATGATGAGCAAGATCAACGATGTCCGCGACCGCCTGATCGTCGCCCTCGACGTGCCGACGGTATGGGACGCCTACCGTCTCGTCTCGACGCTCGGCGACGGTGTGACCTTCTACAAGATCGGCTATCGCCTCGCCTTCGCCGGCGGGCTCGATCTCGCGCGCCAGCTCGTCGCCGAGGGCAAGAAGGTTTTTCTCGACCTCAAGCTGCATGACATCGGCAACACCGTGACCGAGGGGGTCGACTCGCTGACCAAGCTCGGCGTCACCTTCCTCACGGTCCATGCCTATCCGCAGACCATGCGTGGCGCGGTCGAGGGCCGCGGCGATGCAGCGCTCAAGCTGCTCGCCGTCACGGCGCTGACGTCCTACGACGACGTCGATCTGCGCGATGCCGGCTATGGGTTGGCCGTGCGCGATCTCGTGCGGCTGCGCGCCGAGCAAGCCCGCACCGCCGGCATCGACGGCATCGTCTGCTCGGCTGCCGAGACGGAGATCGTGCGGCAGGTCATCGGCCCCGACATGGTTATCGTCACGCCCGGCATCCGCCCATCGGGGAGCGCCGCCGGTGACCAGAAGCGCACGCTGACCCCGGCCGAGGCGATCCGCGTCGGCGCCGATCATCTCGTGGTCGGGCGTCCCATCATTCGCGCAGCAGACCCGCGCGCGGCGGCGGGCGCGGTCATGGACGAGATCGTCGCGGCTTCGTAAGCTCTGCCTCGACATCGACTCAGCCAACGGACTGCACCATGCCCAAGGGATATGTCATCGGACGCGCCAAGGTCTCCGACGCGACCAAATGGGGCGCTTACGCCGCCAAGGCTTCCGAGGTGATGAAGATCTATGGCGGCACGCCGATCGTGCGCGGCGGCCAGATGACGGTGGGCGAAGGTGAAGGCCGCGCCCGCAACATCATCATCGAGTTCAATGATTTCGCTTCGGCGCGCGCCTATCTGTTCTCGCCGGAATACGCGGAGGCTCGCAAGCTGCGCGAGGGCGCGGGCGAGATCGACCTCGTCGCCGTCGAAGGGGCCTGAGCCATGGCCAAGGGCTACTGGATCGCGCGCGTGGACGTCGAGAACGACGAGGCCTACGCCAAGTATCGGTCGCTGAATGCCGTGGCCTTCGCCAAGTACGGCGCGAAGTTCCTGGTGCGCGGCGGCGAGTACAAGCTCGCCCGCGGCGAGGGCCGCAAGCACAACGTGGTCATCGAGTTCAAGGACGAGGAGACGGCCCGCGCCTGCTATGCCTCGCCGGAGTATCAGGAAGCGGTCAAGCATCTCAGTGCCGCGGGCAAGTCGGACCTCGTCATCATCGGCGGCTATGAAGGCCCGCAGCCGGGCGAATGAGCCGCCCTGAGCGCGACCTCGCGCGGGAGACGCTTACCGCGATCGGCGTGATAAGCGGCACCTCGATGGATGCCATCGACGTGTCGCTGGTGACCAGCGACGGGCACGATGCCGTTTCCTTCGGGGCGGGCGCCGCCTATCCCTATCGTGAC
>NZ_JBIWYK010000594.1:0-1611 GCF_044752385.1 Allobosea sp. CER48
ATGGGCGACGGGGGCGGAGGCGGCAGCCGGCCGCTCCTCGTCGAGCAGCTTGAGAGCGGGCTGCTCCGGCAGGGGAATGCCGAGCGCGGCGTCGGTCTGGACCGGGGTTTCGGCGCTGAGGGGACTGCATCCCAGAATGATGGCCAGGGCTGATGCCGAGGTCAGTTTCGCCCAATGGCGACGACGCATGGTCGCGTTCCCGATAGCTGCCGAAATCACGCCATTCCTGCGTGACTCGGTTGGTTGAGACAAGATGCGGCGGTGCAACAGACCACCGCATTCGGTTAGTCGCGACTCAGGCCGCGTCGGTTTCGTCCGGTCCGTTCTCGTTCTCGATCAGCCCGTATTCCTTGAGTTTTCGGTAAAGGGTCGAGCGGCCGATGCCGAGCTTGCGCGAGACCTCCGACATGTGCCCGCGGTAATGCGCCAGCGCGAAGGTGATGATCTCCCGCTCCAGCTCGTCGAGCTTGCGCATGTCGGAGCCCGCAACCAGTTCGAGCGCATTGGGATCGCGCACCGGCATCTGGATGATGCGGGGCGCTGGCTCCTCCTGGGCATCGGAACGGGAGAATGGGGCGGGGGCGGCCGGAATTCGGACCTCCCAGCCTTCCATCTGCGCGGCGATCTGCGGGAATTCGGCGATACCCAGCTCGTCGCCGTCAGCCAGAACGACGGCCCTGAACATGGTGTTCTCGAGCTGGCGGACGTTGCCGGGCCAGTCATAGCCGACGATCAGGCTCATGGCCTCGGCGGTGATGCCGCTGAGCTTGCGGCCTTCCTCGGCGGCGAACCGGGCGAGGAAGCCGCGGGCGAGATCGGAGATATCCTCGCGGCGCTGGCGCAGCGGCGGCAGGGTTATGGGGAAGACGTTGAGGCGGTAGTAGAGATCCTCGCGGAACTCGCCGCGCTTCACCTGTTCCAGCAGGCTCTTGTTGGTGGCGGAGATCAGGCGGATGTCGACACGCACCGACTTCTTGCCGCCGACGGGGTCGACCTCGCCCTCCTGGATGGCGCGCAGGAGCTTGACCTGTGCGTCGAGCGGCAGTTCCCCGACCTCGTCGAGGAAGAGCGTGCCGCCATTGGCCTCGACGAACTTGCCGAGATGGCGCTCGGTCGCGCCGGTGAAGGCGCCCTTCTCATGGCCGAACAGGATGGACTCGACGAGATTGTGCGGGATCGCACCGCAATTGACGGTGACGAAAGGTTTCCCGCGGCGGTCGCTGGAGCCCTGGATGGCGCGGGCCAGCACCTCCTTGCCGACGCCGGATTCGCCCTCGATCAGGATCGGGATGTTCGATTTCGCCGCGCGTTCCGCCAGCCTGACGACGCGGGCCATGTCGGGGCTCTTGGTCGTCAGGTCGCGGAAGCCCAGCGTGTTCGAGGCGCGGCGCTTGATGTGGCGCAGCTCATGCTCGAGCGCACCGAGCTTCAAGGCGTTGTTGAGCGAGACCTGCAGCCGTTCCGTGCCGACCGGCTTGACCACGAAATCGGCCGCGCCGGCCCGCATCGCCGTGACCACGGTCTCGATCGAGCCGTTGGCAGTCTGGACGATGACGGGGGTTTCGATGCCGCGCTCGCGCAGATTGGCTAGCACGCCCATGCCATCGAGGC
>NZ_JBIWYK010000595.1:0-1608 GCF_044752385.1 Allobosea sp. CER48
TTTCCCCTTGGTGACGGCACCCAAGATATCCGCGGCTGCACCAGTCTCCCGGCATCCAACGAAAAAGCCCGGCCTCGCGGCCGGGCTTCGTGACACTGAGCAGGGCAGCAGCCTCAGGCAGCCATCGCCTTGCGCATGTTCTCGCTGACCTTCTCGAGGAATCCGGTCGTCGAGAGCCACTTCTGGTCGGCGCCGACGAGCAGGGCGAGATCCTTGGTCATGTCGCCGGCCTCGACCGTGTCGACCGTGACCTTCTCCACCAGCGCAGCGAACTTCGCGAGCTCGGCATTGTTGTCGAGCTTGGCACGATGGGCGAGGCCACGGGTCCAGGCGAAGATCGAGGCGATCGAGTTCGTCGAGGTCTCCTTGCCCTTCTGGTGCTCGCGATAGTGGCGGGTCACCGTGCCGTGGGCGGCTTCGGCCTCGACGGTCTTGCCGTCCGGCGTCATCAGCACCGAGGTCATCAGGCCGAGCGAGCCGAAGCCCTGGGCGACGGTATCGGACTGGACGTCGCCGTCATAGTTCTTGCAGGCCCAGACATATCCGCCGGACCACTTCATCGCCGAAGCGACCATGTCGTCGATCAGACGGTGCTCATAGGTGATCCCGAGCTTGTCGAACTCCGCCTTGAACTCCTTCTCGTAGATCTCCTGGAAGATGTCCTTGAAGCGGCCGTCATAGGTCTTGAGGATGGTGTTCTTGGTCGAGAGATAGACGGGGTACTTGCGCATCAGGCCGTAGTTCAGCGACGCCCGCGCAAAGTCCTTGATCGACTCGTCGAGATTGTACATCGCCATGGCGACGCCGGCCTCGGGAGCCTTGAAGACCTCCTTCTCGATGACGTTGCCGTCCTCGCCGACGAACTTGATCGACAGCGTGCCCTTGCCCGGGAACTTGAAGTCGGTCGCGCGGTACTGATCGCCGAAGGCATGGCGGCCGATGACGATGGGCTGGGTCCAGCCCGGCACGAGGCGCGGCACGTTCTTGCAGATGATCGGCTCGCGGAAGATCACGCCGCCGAGGATGTTGCGGATCGTGCCGTTCGGCGACTTCCACATCTCCTTGAGGTTGAACTCCTTCACGCGGGCCTCGTCCGGCGTGATGGTGGCGCACTTCACGGCGACACCATGCTTCTTGGTGGCGTTGGCGGCGTCGATCGTGACCTGGTCGTTGGTCGCGTCGCGGTTCTCGACCGAGAGGTCGAAATAGTCGAGCTCGAGATCCAGATACGGGAAGATCAGCGTGTCCTTGATCTTCTGCCAGATGATCCGGGTCATCTCGTCGCCGTCCATGTCGACGATCGGATTGGCGACCTTGATCTTGCTCATGCGATGACCCCTGTTCTCTCCAGATAGAACGATCCGAAACCGCGGCTTTCGGCCACGGTCCACGGCTGGGTCGCTTCCTAGCGGGTTCGAGGCGGCGGGGGAAGCGCGGCTTTCGGGCAATCTGCCGCGCCGCGGATTATGCTGCACCGCCGCAAAATCGGCGCCTTCCATCCCTAGCCTGACCCGCCGCTCGTCATAGCGACAGGACGAACGACGTGTTCCGATTCATTTCACCGCAGGCGCGGGGCGCAGCGCCGGCCGCCCTTCTACTCGCGGCAAC
>NZ_JBIWYK010000596.1:0-1600 GCF_044752385.1 Allobosea sp. CER48
CGGTGGCATCGCTCGCCACCTCTGTCATGCCGACGCTCTTGATGCGGATGGTGGGCGAGGTGATCTCGATGCTTCCGGGCGTCATCCTGATCTTGCTCTCGCCGACCTTGAGATTGATCTCGGTCAGCGCCTCGACGTCGAGCTTGCCGTTCTGGACGTCGAGCTTGTCGTCGCCCTTCTTCAACGTGGTCGTGCGCGAGTAGCTCATGCCCTGAAAGCGCTCGCCGATCTCGCGCGTCTCGATGTTGTTGACGACGACCTTGTGGTCCTTTTCGGCGTGCATCTCGAAGACCTCCTGGTCCCTGAGGTCCTCGAACTTGATCTCGTTGTAGGTGTCGGGGAAGCCGGCCCCGTCGGTCGATTCCGATTTGAGCCCCGACTGGGTCTTGTTGGCGGGCAGCTCGTAGGGTGGCTTGTGCTGGTCGTTGACGACCGCCCCGGTGACCAGCGGCAGGTCCGGATTGCCTTCGAGGTACTCGACGATCACCTCCTGGCCGATGCGCGGGATGATCTGGCCACCCCAGCCCTTGCCGGCCCACATCTGCGCGACGCGGGTCCGGCACGATGTCGAACCGTCTTCGCGATCCCAATGGAAGCGCAGCCAGACGCGGCCGTATTCGTCGACGTCGATGTCTCCTTCCTCGCCCTTGTTCCGCTCGCCCACGACCTTGGCGGTGTGCGGGCCGTAGACGGTGGGGCGGGGGGTGACGATCGGCGCGCGGAAGCGCCGGTCGCTCTTTTGCAGCTCGTAGGAGCCGTGATAGAGCGCCTCATCCGGGCGCCCGGATGAGCGGTAGCTCTGGATGCCGTAGGCGTGCGATGCACGCACGACGAGATACTCGCTGTTTTCGGCGCTGCTCGGATGGTCCGACAGCTTCATCAGCGCCCCTGGGTAGAGGCTGGCGGCGTCGCCGCCGCTGAAGCGGCGCTCGTCCTGGGCCTGCTCGGCCTGCGCCATCACCCGGGCGAAGTGCTCGCCCCGATTGCGCTGGGTATAAGCCGCTGGATAGTCGTAGGTCTCGTACCGCTTGGCCTTCGGAAAGCCTTCCTCGGCCCGCGCTGTCAGATCCGATTCCGACTTCTCGAAATCATAGTCCTTGAGCTCGAACTTGCCGCTGCGCAGCCGCCGGATCGTTGACCAGTGCGTGAGGTGCTCGACCTGCGAGCGCGGGAAGCGGCTGCCTTGCGGTACGAATGCGTAGGCGGAGGCGTCCCCCTTGAAGCTCGGCTCGGCGGCGGCGCTGACCTGATCATGCGCGGAGCGGGAGTCGCAAAGCACGAGCTTGTGGTCGCCTTCGCTGTGCTTGAAGTAATAGTAAATTCCGTATTGCTCCATCAGCCGCAATACGAAGTCGAGGTCGGTCTCACGATACTGGACGCAATAGTCGATCGGTTGCTGCGCCTCGCTGGTGCGGTCGTCGAAACTCGCGGAATCTTCCTTTCGAAAAATTTCCTTGATGATGTCGAGAGGCGTCTTGTTCTTGAAGATGCGGCAATCAGCGCGTTGTGAGAGCAGCCACAGCCATGGTCGAAGCGTGAAGCGATAGACGTAGAGATCTTCTTGTTTCCCTAGCCACTGCGCATCGACAAGAGACCCGTT
>NZ_JBIWYK010000597.1:0-1599 GCF_044752385.1 Allobosea sp. CER48
CGTTCTTTTCGGCCGCGGGCGGTCAAAGTTTTTCTGCAGCGCAAATACCTGAAAATACTTTGTAGTTAAATATAGAATAAATTCCTGTTTACGTATTGATTTGCGCGTTTTTCTTGCCTCGTTGACAGATAATCGACACATTCGACTATCAATTGAGCGCCCCCATCGGCCAGTCATGGCGCAGTATGGGTTCATTTCGACATGCGATATATCTCTGGTTGTTTCGCGGCTGCGTGCCTGATTAGCCTCTCCGGCATGGCTTCGGCGGAGGAATTCGTGAACGCGGAAACGGACGCCAGGGCCTTCATCGTTCGCGAGGCGGAGATCGCCCGCGAGAAGGCTGCTGACGCGAAGGGCGAGCGGGCGGAAGCGACCGCCACCAAGGCGGGCAGCAAGGCCGAGCGCAGGGCCGCCCGGATGGCCAAGGCCGAGGCGGCGCGTGCCGCCGGCGCCGAGACTGAAACCACCGCGCCTCGGGCGAGCCAGGCTCTGGCTGCTCCGGCCGGAGCCGAGGGTATCAAGGCCATCGTCGCCCGGCATGCCGCGGCCAATGGCGTGCCGTTCTCGCTGGCCGACGCCGTGGTGCGCGTCGAGAGCCGCTACAATCCGCGTGCGGCTCATGCGGGTAATTTCGGCCTGATGCAGATCCGCCACCAGACGGCGCGCGGCATGGGCTACGCGGGCGGGGCCGGTGGCCTGCTCGATGCCGAGACCAATGTGCGCTACGGCATGAAGTACCTGGCGATGGCCTACAAGATGGCCGGCGGCGACACCTGCCGCACGATCATGAAGTACCAGAGCGGGCATATGACCACCCGCATGAGCGGCGCCAACCGCACCTATTGTGCCAAGGTGCACACGATCACGGCGCGCAACTGAGGATCGGCGGCGGCCCGCGCTTGACGCCGGCCGCGCCAGCGCGCATCTCCCCTTTGCCAGTCGGCCGGACGGCCGCTCTCGCTCGCGAGGGAGGAAAGTCCGGGCTCCACGGAAACACGGTGCCGGATAACGTCCGGCGGGGGCGACCCCAGGGAAAGCGCCACAGAGATCGAACCGCCCCGCGCTGGAGAGCCTCGGCTTTTCCGGCGGGGTAAGGGTGAAAAGGTGCGGTAAGAGCGCACCGCGGACCCGGCAACGGGGACGGCATGGCAAGCCCCACCGGGAGCAAAACCGAATAGGGACGACGCTTTCCGCGCAAGCGGGGAGGGGCATGTTTCTGAGCCCCGTCGTCCGGGTTGGTTGCTCGAGGCGCGCAGCGATGCGCGTCCCAGAGGAATGGCCGTCACGTCGGGGGAGCGATCCTCCGGCCATCCAGAACCCGGCTTACAGGCCGACTGGCACCCTAAATGTCGAAAGGGCCGGGAGCGATCCCGGCCCTTCGCCGTTTCTGGCCTGGCTGGCCAATCGTCAGAGCGTGTAGCTCCATTCGGCCGGGACGAAGCGAAAGGCGTTGCCGCTCTTCTTCACGGTGCCGAAGCCGGGGAAGGGCATGTGCGAGCCGCTGAACGGAATTCCGTCGGCGGCGGCCATGTCGAGCACGCGGCGCCGCGAGGCCGCCGCCTGGGCGCCGTCGGCGTCGAAGACGAAGGTGATCTCGGG
>NZ_JBIWYK010000598.1:0-1595 GCF_044752385.1 Allobosea sp. CER48
GGAAGGGGCGGCCATGCGCCGCCGCCACATGGACATATGGCAGGCGTCCCCTAGTCTGGGGCGCCGGCCCGGCGCGGCATAGCGCTTGCCAGGGCCCGTGCGCAACGGAGAGCCCTAGCCTTGACCGAACCCTGCGATCTCAGCGCCGTCGAAGCGCGCGCCCTTATCGGCGCCAAGAAACTGTCTGCCCGCGAGCTGCTCGACAGCTGCATCAGCCGCATGGACGCGGTTGACCCGGCGGTGAACGCGATGGTCGCGCGGGACGACGAGGCGGCACGCAAGGCGGCGAGCGCGGCAGACGAGGCAACGGCACGCGGCGACAAGCTCGGTGCCCTGCATGGCCTGCCGGTCGGCATCAAGGATCTGGAGAACGTCGCGGGGCTGCGCACCACCTATGGCAGCGCGCTCTATCGCGATTTCGTCCCGAAGGAGGACCAGCTCATCGTCGCCTCGGTGCGAAAGGCAGGTGCGATCATCGCCGGCAAGACCAATACGCCGGAATGGGGCGCCGGCGCCAACACGCGCAACGCCGTCTATGGCGCGACCGGCAACCCCTTCGACCCATCGAAGAGCGCGGCCGGCTCCTCCGGCGGTTCCGGCGTCGCGCTGGCGACCGGCATGGTGCCGATCGCGACCGGCTCCGACACTGGCGGTTCGCTGCGCAATCCCGCCGCCTTCAACGGCATCGTCGGCTTCCGTCCGACGCCGGGGCTGGTGCCGAGCGAGAAGCGCTCGCTCGGCTGGTACCCTCTGCCCGTTCTCGGCCCTATGGCCCGCAACGTCCCCGATCTCTGCCTGCTGCTCTCGGCCATGGTATCCGACAATGGCGCCGATCCGCTGGCGACGACGATCGACGGCAAGGTCGTGCGCCAGCCGCAGGATTTCGCCCGGCCCGGAGCGATCGACCTGGGTTCGCTCAAGGTGGCCGTGACGCCGGATTTCGGCTTCGCACCGACCGAACGCCTGATCCGCGACAGCTTTGCGGAGAAGGTCGGCGCCTTCAGCCATCTCTTCCATGCGGCCGAGGAGGCCACGCCGGACTGCGCCGGCACGGACGAGGCCTTCGAGATCCTTCGCGCGGTCGGCTTCCTGGCGAGCCATTATGACAAGGCCCGCGACACGCCCGACATGGTCGGCCCGAACGTCCGCGCCAATGTCGAGGAGGGGCTCGGCTATTCGGCGCTCGACATCGTGCGCGGGATGAAGCTGCAGACCGAGCTCTATCAGCGCTGGCAGGGCTTTTTCGACCATTACGACGTGATCCTGTCGCCGGCGGTGACGCTGAGTCCGCGGCCCTGGACGGAACTCTATCCGGCCGAGATCGACGGCAAGCCGACCCGCACCTATTTCCACTGGCTGGCCCTGGCCTATGCCGTCACCGTCGTCGGCCATCCCGCGATCTCGCTGCCGGTCGGGCTGGACCGCAACGGCATGCCCTTCGGCCTGCAGATCGTCGGCCCCCGCGGTGGCGATGCCAAGGTCCTGGCGGTTGCCGCCGCGCTTGAGGCTGCCCTGGCCGGCGATCCGCTGACGGCACGCCCAGTCCCGGATCTGGCCGGGCTCGCCAAGGCACCGCCGATCAGCGAGAGCCCGAA
>NZ_JBIWYK010000599.1:0-1592 GCF_044752385.1 Allobosea sp. CER48
ACGCTGCTGTGCGGCCGCCTCGGCGTGATGCTCGTGGTGCGCCGCCTCACGCGGAACGGCCGGCTGGAACGACGCACGGCGATCGTCGGCGGCGGCGAGGCCGGCGAAGCTCTGATCCGCGCCCTCGAGAGCCAGAAGGACACGGGGCTGCAGATCTGCGGCGTCTTCGACGATCGCAACGATGAACGCTCACCCGACATGGTGGCCGGTTACCCCAAGCTCGGCACCGTGGACGATCTCGTCGAGTTCGCGCGGCGCACCAAGCTCGACCTCGTGATCTTCACCTTGCCGATCTCGGCCGAGGGGCGGCTCCTGACCATGCTGCGCAAGCTCTGGGTCCTGCCGATCGACATTCGCCTGTCGGCACATCTCTCGAAGCTTCGGCTGCGGCCGCGTTCCTATTCCTATCTCGGCACCGTGCCCGTACTCGACGTATTCGACCGCCCGATCGCCGACTGGGACGTCGTCGTCAAGTGGCTGTTCGACAAGATCGTCGGCACGCTGGCCCTGATCGCTCTCTCGCCTCTGATGCTTGCGACGGCGATCGCCATCAAGATCGACTCCAGAGGGCCGGTGTTCTTCCGTCAGAAGCGCTACGGCTTCAACAACGAGATGGTCGAGGTCTTCAAGTTCCGTTCGCTCTACCACGACAAGAGCGACCACGCCGCCGCCAAGCAGGTGACGAAGGACGACCCCCGGGTCACACGCGTCGGCCGCTTCATCCGCAAGACCTCGATCGACGAACTGCCACAGCTCCTCAACGTGGTCTTCAAGGGCGATCTCTCGCTCGTCGGCCCGCGCCCGCATGCCATCCATGCCAAGACGCCGGACCGCGCCTATGAGCAGGTGGTCGACGGCTATTTTGCTCGCCACAAGGTCAAGCCCGGCATCACCGGCTGGGCGCAGATCAACGGCTGGCGCGGCGAAACCGACACCGACGAGAAGATCCAGAAGCGCGTCGAGCACGACCTCTATTACATCGAGAACTGGTCGGTCCTGTTCGACCTCTATATCCTGCTCAAGACACCGCTATCGCTGCTGACCAAGAACGAGAACGCCTATTGAGCGGCCTCGCCCAGCACCCTTCGCAAGGCGCGCCGGCCCGGCGGCTGACGATCCCTTACGCGGTCGTCAAACGCAGCATCCTCTGGCTGCTCGGCGCATCGAGCGGCTTCGCGATGATCGAGCCGTCGCCCTACGAAATCGCCTTCCTGATCGCGCTCTTCGTCTTCGCGCTCACGGGGATCAGGTTCTCACAGAAGCTGTTGCCACTGACAGGGCTTCTGCTGGCCTACAACATCGGCGGCATCTTCTCCCTGATCCCCTGGATGGACGAACCCGCCTCGGTCCGGTTCACCGCGGTTTCGGTCTATCTGATGATCACCAGCCTGTTCTTCGCGGCGATCATGGCAGAGGACGCCGTCGCGCGGCTCGATGCGCTGATGAAGGGCTATCTGTTCGCCGCCTGGTACGCCGGCGTGGCCGGCATCCTCGGATATTTCAACGTCGCAGGACTAGGCGAGATCTTCACGCTCTACGGCCGGGCATCGGGCACTTTCAAGGACGCGAACGTGCTAGGTCCGTTCCTCGTC
>NZ_JBIWYK010000600.1:0-1590 GCF_044752385.1 Allobosea sp. CER48
AGGCGGGCGCGCGGCCCGCCTTTCCTGAAAACGCGAGCGAGGTGCTCAGGCAGCCTGCTTGCGAGGCTGGATCAGCTTGCGGTTGACCAGCACCTCCGCGATCTGGATCGCGTTCAGCGCGGCGCCCTTGCGCAGGTTGTCGGAGACGCACCAGAAGGCGAGGCCGTTCTCGACCGTGGCGTCCTCGCGGATGCGCGAGATGTAGGTCGCGTCCTCGCCCGCCGCTTCATGCGGGGTGATGTAGCCACCGGGCTCGTGCTTGTCGATGACGAGGATGCCCGGCGCGGTGCGCAGAACCTCGCGCGCCTCGTCGGCGGTGATCGGCTTCTCGCACTCGATGTTGACGGCTTCCGAATGGCCGATGAAGACCGGCACGCGAACGCAGGTCGCGGTCAGCTTGATGTTCTTGTCGAGGATCTTCTTGGTCTCGACCATCATCTTCCACTCTTCCTTGGTGAAGCCGTCCTCCATGAAGACGTCGATCTGCGGGATGAGGTTGAAGGAGATGCGCTTCGGGAACTTCTTGGTCTCGACCTCGCCGGCCGAGAACACGGCGCGGGTCTGGTTGAAGAGTTCGTCCATCCCTTCCTTGCCGGCACCGGAAACCGACTGATAGGTCGAGACGACGACGCGCTTGACGCCGAACTTGTCATGCAGCGGCTTCAGGGCCACGACGAGCTGCGCGGTCGAGCAGTTCGGATTGGCGATGATGTTCATCTTCGAGAAGCCGGCGGCAGCCGCTGCGTTCACCTCGGGCACGATCAGCGGCACATCGGGGTGCATGCGCCAGGCCGAGGAGTTGTCGATGACGACGGCGCCCTGCGCACCGATCTTCGGCGACCAGGTCTTCGAGATCTCGCCGCCGGCCGACATCAGGCAGATATCGGTGTCGGAGAAGTCGTAATGCTCGAGCGCCTTCACCTTCAGCGTCCTGTCGCCGAAGGAAACCTCGGTGCCGACAGAGCGGGACGATGCCAGCGCCACGACCTCGCCGACCGGGAAGGCGCGCTCGGCGAGAATGTCCAGCATCTCGCGGCCTACATTGCCGGTTGCACCGACGACTGCGACCTTGAAGCTCATGATGTGATCCTTTGCGGATGGGGGCGGTTCGGATCTCCCTTTGGGGGCCTTCCCCACCCGGACTTCGGGCGGGTTCGGCGATCTGCCCCCGCCGGGGGGAGATGGGACCCGGAACCGAGGCGAAGCGTCAGCGCGACGTACCGGCTTTCCCGGTCGTCGTTTTGGTCGTGAGTTTCGTCGTCGTCAGACGGACAGTCACAGAGCCAATCCCGAAGGGCTGAAGAACTTCGCAAGCGGCGCATCGCTGCACCACGCCCTGTCAGAACACCCGCCGCGCGAAAAAGTCAATTCCCCCCAAGGCCCAAGCCTGCTTCGCCGTTAACCCTGCTCGTTGACCGCCTGTTCACGCTGTCGCCCGATCGGCGTCGCGCGGTAACCCGGCGGCGACTCTTCCCCGCCAGCCTGCTCCCGGGGGTGAAGGTTGGGCGCTGCCACGGCGCGGCGCGGGAGCGATGGGTTGCAGTTGCGTTCAGTCAGCATGGCTTCGAGGTTGCGGGCAGCGTTTACGCG
>NZ_JBIWYK010000601.1:0-1589 GCF_044752385.1 Allobosea sp. CER48
TGCTGCCGGTCGGGCTCGCCATTCTCTGGGAGTGGCTGGTCGCAGCCGGCATCGCGAACGGCAGGCTGATGCCGCCGCCCAGCGTCGTCGGCCGCACGCTCTGGACGCTCGTTGCCTCAGGCGAGCTGCTGACCCATGCGGGTGCAACACTCTGGCGGGTCGGGGCCGGCTTCGGCCTTGGTGCGCTTGCCGGCACGCTGCTCGGCGCCGTGACCGGGGCCCTGCCGGTCGCGCGTAGCCTGCTCGATCCGACCTTGCAGGCGCTGCGTGCGATACCCTCCATTGCCTGGGTGCCGCTCTTCATCCTCTGGCTCGGCATCTTCGAGGCTTCGAAAGTGGCGCTGATCGCTGTCGGCGTGTTCTTCCCGGTTTATCTCGGCGTGGCCGCCGCGATGCAGGGCATCGACCGCAAGGTTGTCGAAGTCGGCCGCGTCTTCCGGCTCTCGCGCCTCGCCATGGTGCGCCGGGTGCTCCTGCCGGCGATCCTGCCGAGCTGGATCACCGCGCTGCGCGCCGGCCTCGGCCTCGGCTTCATGTTCGTCGTCGCCGCCGAGATCATGGGGGCGAGCGAGGGGCTCGGCTATCTGCTCGTGGACGGCCAGCAGCTCGGTCGCCCCGACACCATCATCGCGGCCATCATCAGCTTCGCCGTGCTCGGCAAGCTGGCGGACGGGCTGCTCGTCGCCATCACGCGGCCTTTCCTCACCTGGCAGGATACGGCGCGCGACAAGCTCTGAAGGCTTACCCCGTGCTGAGTTTCGACCGGCTTTCCAAGACCTATGCCGACGGCACCCGCGCCTTGTCGTCGATCGCGCTCGAAGTCGGGCGCGGCGAGATCGTGGCGCTGCTCGGCGGCTCCGGCTGCGGCAAGACCACCTTGCTGCGCCTCGTTGCCGGGCTCGACCGGCCGAGTGACGGCGCGATCCGCCTCGACGGCGAGGTGATCGCCGAGCCGCGCGCCGATGTCGGCGTCATCTTCCAGGAGCCCCGGCTGTTCCCCTGGCTCAGCGTCGCCGAGAATGTCGGTTTCGGTCTCTCTCATCTCTCCGCTTTCGAGCGCGAAGGGCTGGTGACGAACGCGCTGGTCCGCGTCGGCCTCGCCGGTCATGAGAAGCGCTGGCCGCGCGAACTGTCCGGTGGCCAGCAGCAGCGCGTCGCCATCGCGCGTGCGCTCGTGACCCGTCCCAAGCTTCTGCTGATGGACGAGCCCTTCTCGGCGCTCGACGCCACGACGCGGGCGAGCCTGCACGGCCATCTTCTGGCGCTCTGGCAGGAAAGCCGGCCGACCGTCGTCATGGTCACGCATGATGTCGAGGAGGCCGTGACGCTGGCCGACCGCATCATCGTGATGCAGCCCAAGCCCGGCCGCATCTTCGACGAGCTCGACAATCCGCTCGCCCGCCCGCGCGACCGGCTCTCGCCGGCCTTCGAGGCGGCGAAGCGCGAGGCTTTGCGCGCGCTCGACCGGTCCTTGCGCGACGAGGTTCCACATCAGGAGAAGGCCGCCGAGACTGCCGGCATGTGGTGGTGACGCCAACCTCGGAACCTCGCCCGGTCCGGAACGTTGGCCGGGCATGATCGACCATACC
>NZ_JBIWYK010000602.1:0-1585 GCF_044752385.1 Allobosea sp. CER48
TGCCCGAAGAGGTCCAGCGCGTGACGATCTTCTCCGCCGGTCTCGCCGCCGGTGCCAAGGAGCCGGAAGCCGCCAAGGCGCTGATCGCATGTCTCGGCAGCGCGGATGCCGCACCGACCATCCGCAAGACCGGCCTCGATCCGATTCCGGCCAAGAAATAGCGGGCAGCGGAGCGGGCCTGGGTCCGCCCCGGCACCCCCGGCCGGAAGGTCAGCGTGCGGGGATCGAATAGGTCCCCGTCGCGTGGCAGACCATCTCCGCCTCTCCCTGAGAGTAGAGGCAGACCTCGCCGACGGCGAGGCGCTTGCCAAGCTTCAAAAGCTTCGCCTCGCCGATCAGGGCGGCCTGCCCCGGCTTGCGCAGGAAATTGTAGTTCAGGCTCGTCGTCACCGCGAGACCGATCGGGCCGATCTGCGCGAGGATTGCGACATAAAGCGCGAGATCGGCCAGCGCCATCATCGTCGGCCCGGAGATCGTGCCGCCCGGCCGCAGGTGGCGCTCATGGTAGTCGCAGCGCATCCGGGCCGTCATCGGCCCGACATCCTCGATGAAGTAGGTGCGCCCGCCATAATGGATCTGCGGGAAGGCCTCGTCGAGATAGCGCTCGATCTCGGCGGCGGTCATGCGGGTGGTCATGCGGAAAACCGAAGGCTGAAGCGGGCGGTCTCCCCTTGCAGCATGGCCCGCGGGCCCCGACAATAGGCCAAAATGCGGACGTGACGCGCGCAAATGCGGCAACGCGACAGCGTCGGGAAGGATCGCCATGAACCTGCACCATCAGCCCGACACCGCCATCCTGCTGCGCCGGGACGCCGACGGCATCGCGACGCTGACCCTGAACCGCCCCCAGGCCCGAAACCCTCTGAGCGAAGCGATGCTGGCTGCGCTCAGCGAGGCCTTCACGGCCATCGCCGCCGACCGATCGGTGCGCGCGGTCATCCTCGCCGCCGCCGGGCCCGTGTTCAGCGCCGGGCACGACCTCAAGGAGATGACCGCCCACCGCGCCGATGCGGACCGTGGGCGCGCCTATTTCGCCGATATTCTCGGGTGCTGCTCTGGCGTGATGCAGCAGATCACCGCCCTGCCCCAGCCCGTCATCGCCGCGGTCGAGGGCACGGCAACGGCCGCCGGTTGCCAGCTCGTCGCGAGTTGCGATCTCGCGGTCGCCGGCAACGAGGCCCGCTTCTGCACGCCGGGCGTCCATATCGGGCTGTTCTGCTCGACGCCGATGGTCGCGCTGTCGCGCAACCTCTCGGCCAAGCACGCGATGGAGATGCTGCTCCTCGGCGAGATGGTGCCGGCAGAAGAGGCGCTGCGGATGGGCCTGCTCAATCGCGTGGTGCCGGCGGGCGACGCGCTGGCGGAGGCCCATCGCCTCGCCGCGATCATCGCCTCGAAATCATCCGCGACGGTCAAGATCGGCAAGCGCGCCTTCTACGAGCAACGCGAGATGGGGCTGAAGGCTGCGTACGACCACGCCTCGGCGGTCATGGTCGAGAACATGCTCGCGCGGGACGCGGAGGAAGGGATCGGCGCGTTCATGGCAAAGCGCGCGCCGATCTGGGAGTCCTAGCAAGCCCGGCCA
>NZ_JBIWYK010000603.1:0-1585 GCF_044752385.1 Allobosea sp. CER48
AAGGCCCCTGAAACGCTCGGTTTCAGGGGCCTTTCGATAATCGGCGAACACCGACCAAAAAGGTGGTGCCCAGGAGAGGACTCGAACCTCCACGGCTTTCACCACTGGTACCTGAAACCAGCGCGTCTACCAATTCCGCCACCTGGGCAACGGCGGTTCGTTTACGGGGGCCGAGTCGTGCTGTCAACGGGCTTCGATCAAGGAAATGCACTCCGCCGCTCGCAGCCTGTGGAAAGCGTTTCCGCGCGGAGCGTCCAGCCGGCCGAAAGCCATGAGGAAACGGCGCGAACCGGCGCTTCGACCGGCCAGCCTAGGGCGAAAGGCCGCATGCCTGCGCGGGAGGTGCGTTCGGCGCAAAAGGGATTTCCACTTTGGCGGAACATGATCTAGGAGGGCAGAAGCATTCTAAACGGAGCTCTCGCGATGGCCCCTCAAGCCCCGGCTCAGCAACTTGTCACGGTTTTCGGCGGTTCCGGATTCGTCGGCCGCCATGTCGTGCGGGCGCTCGTCAAGCGCGGCTATCGGGTGCGGGTCGCGGTGCGCCGGCCCGATCTCGCCGGCTTCCTGCAGCCCATCGGCACTGTCGGCCAGATTCACGCCGTTCAGGCCAATCTGCGCTATCCGGCCTCGGTCGCCGCCGCGGTGAAGGGCGCCGATGCTGTCATCAACCTTGTCGGCATTATGCAGGAGCAGGGCCGCCAAGGCTTCCCGGCCGTGCAGGCGAATGGCGCGCGCGCAGTCGCCCAGGCTTGCGCCGCGGCCGGCATCAGCCGTCTCGTTCATGTCTCGGCGCTTGGCGCCGACGCCGAATCGAAATCGGCCTATGCCCGCACCAAGGCCGAGGGGGAAGCCGCGGTGCTCGCCGCCGTGCCGGGTGCTGTCGTGCTGCGGCCGTCGGTGATGTTCGGCCCCGAGGACACCTTCTTCAACCGGTTTGCCTCGATGGCGCGGATGCTGCCTCTGCTGCCGCTGGTCGGAGATGGTGCGACGAAGTTCCAGCCGGCCTTCGTCGGCGATGTCGCCGAGGTTGCCGCGCGGGCGGTCGACGGCACGGTGTCTGGCGGGCGCGTCTATGAGCTCGGCGGCCCGGAGGTCCTGAGCTTGCGCCAGATCGTCGAGGAGGTCTGCAGCGTGACCGGCCGCAAGCGCCTGCTGGTGTCGCTGCCCTTCCCGCTGGCGCGCATCATGGGCAGCGTGCTGCAGGCCGTGGACGCGCTGACGCTCGGCCTGATTCCGGACGAACTCGTGCTGACGCGCGATCAGGTGACGCTGCTGGAAAGCGACAACGTCGTCTCACCCGCCGCGGCCAAGGAAGGTCGGGATTTTGCTGGGATCGGGTTCGCGCCGACTTCGGTCGAGGCGGTCATCTCCTCCTATCTCTGGCGCTTCCGCAAGACCGGCCAGTTCGACACCGCCCGGGCGAGCTGAACGGCCGCGCCGGGAAGCGGAGATGCCGTTCGACCTCGTCATCTACGATTGCGACGGCACGCTGATCGACAGCGAGACGCTCTACAGCGAGGTCAGCCTCGTGCTGTGTCACGAGATCGGCCTGACGCAGTGGACGATCGAGGACTACAACGCCAAT
>NZ_JBIWYK010000604.1:0-1583 GCF_044752385.1 Allobosea sp. CER48
CCAAGATGGTGACGCGAGTAGCGACCGTGGCGTTCGAGGGCGTGGAGGCACGCGCCGTCGATGTTCAGGTGCAGGTCGCCGCCGGCGGCGTCGCGTTCATCCTGGTGGGGCTGCCCGACAAGGCGGTGGCCGAGAGCCGGGAGCGCGTCCGCGCTGCGCTCATCGCCTCCGGGCTCGCCCTGCCGGCCAAGCGCATCACCGTCAATCTGGCACCGGCCGACCTGCCGAAGGAAGGCAGCCATTACGACTTGCCGATCGCACTCGCCGTCATGGCGGCGATCGGCGCGATCCCGGCCGATGCGCTCGCCGGCTATGTCGTGCTGGGGGAGCTCGCGCTCGACGGCTCGATCGCGCCGGTGGCCGGCGTCCTGCCGGCCGCGATTGCGGCCTATGCCAAGGGGCAAGGCCTGATCTGTCCCTTTGCCTCCGGCCCGGAAGCGGCATGGGCCGCCGCCGATATCGACATCCTCGCGCCGCGCTCGCTGATCCAGCTCGCCAACCACTTCAAGGGCACGCAGGTGATGGCACGGCCTGAGCCGGCCGTGGCGCGGCAGGCCGGGCTCCTGCCCGATCTCGTCGACATCAAGGGGCAGGAGAGCGCGCGCCGCGCGCTCGAGATCGCAGCCGCGGGCGGGCACAATCTGCTGATGAACGGCCCGCCGGGAGCCGGCAAGTCGATGCTGGCGAGCCGCTTGCCCTCGATCCTGCCACCGCTGTCGCCGCGCGAGCTGCTGGAGGTGTCGATGGTGCTTTCGGTCGCCGGCCATCTCGCCGATGGCGCGCTCACCGACCGTCGCCCCTTTCGGGCACCGCATCACTCGGCCTCGATGGCAGCTCTGGTTGGCGGTGGCCTGCATGCGCGGCCGGGCGAGGTCTCGCTCGCGCACCATGGCGTGCTCTTCCTCGACGAACTGCCCGAGTTCCAGCCGCAGGTGCTGGATGCGCTCCGCCAGCCGATGGAGACCGGCGACGTGCTGATCTCCCGCGCCAATCACCGCGTGACCTATCCCGCGCGTTTCCAGCTGGTGGCGGCGATGAATCCGTGTCGCTGCGGCAAGGCTACGGAACCGGGCTTCGCCTGCCGGCGTCAGCCGAACGAGCGCTGCATGGCGCAGTACCAGGCGAGGCTGTCCGGCCCGCTGCTCGATCGGATCGATATCGCGATCGACATTCCCGCCGTCACGGCCGCCGATCTCATCCTCCCCGCGGCGGGGGAGGATTCCGCCACGGTGGCCGCCCGGGTCGCCGCGGCGCGTCGGCAGCAGGGCGCGCGCTTCGAGGCGCTGCGGCTGGCCGAGCGCGGGCTGGGGCACGCCGCCACCAATGCCGCCTGTCCTGTGCCCGTCCTGGAGGAGATCGCGCGGCCGGACAATGCAGGCCTGGCCTTGTTGCGCGAGGCGGCAGAGGCGATGCGGCTCACGGCGCGGGCCTATCACCGCGTGCTCAAGGTCGCCCGTACGCTCGCGGACCTCGATGGCGAAGCCAAGGTCGGGCGCCTGCATCTGGCGGAAGCGCTGTCCTATCGCTCGCGCGGGGAACAGCTTGTTCAGGCCGCCTGATCGGTTACCTTAATCGATCGTCAC
>NZ_JBIWYK010000605.1:0-1576 GCF_044752385.1 Allobosea sp. CER48
CCCGCGCGAAGGGGGTGGCTTCAGTTCAGCTCGGTGCGGTCGATGCGGTACTGGCCCTTCCGGTCGCGGCGGAAGAATTCCTTCGCGCGGGGATGGCGCACCGGCGTGCCTGAATCGTCGCTGACGAGGTTCTGCTCGGAGACATAGGCGACGTATTCCGTCTCCTCGTTCTCGGCGAAGAGGTGGTAGAAGGGCTGGTCCTTCGACGGACGCATGTTTTCCGGGATCGCCTCCCACCACTCATCGGTGTTGGAGAAGACCGGGTCGACGTCGAAGATCACGCCGCGGAACGGGTACACGCGGTGCTTGACCACCTGCCCGATCCGGAACTTGGCAGAACGCGCTTCCATGACTGATCCATACTGAGCCGGCTGATGCGCCGCCGGCTTACGTTCTTGCCGCCCTTGCAAGAGCAATGCGTCGCAAATGCGTCGAAATCAATCGATCACGCCGTGTTGTCCCATCACATTCCGTAACGTTGCGCGAGATCGGGGTCGCGCGCCGCGACCTGTCTTGCCAGGTCGACGATCACCTTTGCCTGCTTCCAGGTGGCGTCATCCTGCATCTTGCCATCGATCATCACCGCGCCGGAGCCGTCCGGCATCGCCTCCAGGATACGCCGGGCGAAGGCGACCTCCGCGGGGTCGGGGCTGAACACGCGCTTGGCGATGCCGATCTGCGAGGGGTGCAGCGTCCAGGCGCCGGCGCAGCCGAGCAGGAAGGCATTGCGGAACTGCGCCTCGCAAGCGTCCGCGTCGGCGAAATCGCCGAATGGTCCATAGAAGGGTTTGATCCCGGCCGCAGCGCAGGCGTCGACCATCCTGGCGAGCGTGTAATGCCAGAGATCCTGCTGTGCGACGGCGCGCGGTCCGCCATCGGGGGAGGGGTCGGCGATCACCTTGTACTCGGGATGCCCGCCGCCGACCCGCGTGGTCTTCATGGCGCGCGAGGCGGCGAGGTCGGCCGGGCCGAGGCTCATGCCGTGCATGCGCGGCGAAGCGGTCGCGATCGCGTCGACATTCTTCACGCCCTCGGCCGTCTCGAGGATCGCGTGGATCAGGATCGGCTTCGGCAGGGCGTGGCGCGCCTCGAACTGGGCCAGCAATTGGTCGACATAGTGGATATCCCACGGCCCCTCCACCTTCGGCACCATCACCACGTCGAGCTTGCTGCCGATCTCGGCCATGATCGCGGTGATGTCGTCGAGGAACCAGGGTGAGTTCAGCGCATTGACGCGGGTCCACAGGCCGGTCTTGCCGAAGTCGACGGCCTTGCCCATGGCGATGAAGCCGTCGCGCGCGGCCTGCTTGGCCTCGACGGGGATCGCGTCCTCCAGATTGCCGAGCACGATGTCGACCTGGCCGGCGAGCTCGCCGACCTTGGCCCTGACCTTCTCCAGATGCGGCGGCACGAAATGGATCATGCGCTCCAGCTTGAGCGGCAGCTCGCGACAGGGCTCCGGAGCGCCGATCGCGAGAGGGCGAAAGAACTGGCGCGGCGTCTTCGTCGTCATCTGCGGCTCCGTGCTGCAATGCAGCGAATGTGGAGCAGCCCACCGGGGACGTCCATGGTTCTT
>NZ_JBIWYK010000606.1:0-1571 GCF_044752385.1 Allobosea sp. CER48
GTCGGAGGTTGCGCCTATTCGCCGCCGATCGCCTGGGCGGCTTCCACCGCCCGGCCACGCAGCGGCAACTGCTCCATGCGGGCGAGCGACGCGAGGGCGCAGGCGAAGCCGAGGCTCGCTGCGCCGAAGACGTAGCGGAACAGCGTCACCATCGTCTCGCGATCGACCGTGCCGAGCTTCAATGCTTCTGGCGAAAGCTGCGCGGCGGGGCCGCCGACTCCGCCGAGCACGATCGCGCCGAAGATGGCGACGATGAGCGCCCCGCCGATCTGGCGGAAGAAATTGGCCACCGCGGTGGCGGTCCCGAGCTGATGCGGATTCACCGCGTTCTGGATCGAGACCGTCGCCACCGGCAGCAAGGTGCCGAAGCCGACGCTGACGATCGCGAGGATGACGCAGAAGGGCAGCAGCGGCAGCCGTCCCGAGGACGCCGCCAGCACGGCGGTGCCGGCCATGGCGATGAAGAGCCCGATCATCGGCGCGCGCTTGTAGTGGACGAAGTGGGACATCGCCCGGCCGGAGCTGGTCGCGCCGATCACCGTGCCGCAGGTGAGCGGCAGCAGCCCGAGGCCGGACTGGCTGGCGCTCATGCCCATCACCGTCTCGAAATACAATGGCAGGTAGATCGTCAGCCCGATGAATGTGCCCATGCCGAAGCCGGCGGCGACGGTGCCGCGGCGCACGACGCGGTTGCCCAGCAGGTCGAGCGGGATCAGCGGCTCGGAGGCGGTGCGCAGCCGCCAGGCGAACAGCCCCCACAGGAGCAGGGAGGCGCCGACCAACGCCGCGATGGGCAGCGAGCGCCAGGGATAGGCTGTGCCGCCCCAGGAGAGGGCGAGCAGCAGCGAGACCGTTCCCAGCGTCATCAGCATCGCGCCGAGAACGTCGAGCTTGTGCGGGCGCTCATGGCGCGGCAGGCGCTTCAGCGCCGAGTTGGTCATCCAGTAGGCGACGAGCCCGAGCGGCAGGTTGATCCAGAAGATCACCGACCAGTGCAGCCGCTCGGCCAGGACGCCGCCGAGAACGGGGCCGAGCAGCGAGGACGACATGAAGACGCTGGCGAAATAGACCTGGTAGCGTCCGCGCTCCTTGGGCGGCACCATGTCGGCGACGATAGTCTGGCCCATCGCGATCAGCCCGCCGCCGCCGAGCCCCTGCACGAAGCGCGCGAGCACCAGCAGCCATAGCGAAGGGGCGAGCGCGCAGGCGATCGAGCCGATGACGAAGACCACGATGCCCGACAGCAGCACCACGCGCCGCCCGTGGATATCGGCGAGCTTGCCGTAGAGCGGCGTGACCGCCGTCGCCGACAGCAGGTAGATCGTGACGATCCAGGAGAGATGCGTGACGTCGCGGAGCTCGCTGCCGATGGTAGGCAGCGCCGTGGCGACGATGGTCTGGTCGAGCGCGGCCAGGAACATCGCCAGCATGACGCCGACCAGAATCGAGCGGATATCGGCAGGGGTCAGCGATGCGGCCTGGGCCGGTGCGTCGAGCCGCTTGTCCATGGAACCTTGATTGAACCTGCGTTTTGGGAATGTCTGAGCTTAATGTCGGCGCCCGCCATGCGC
>NZ_JBIWYK010000607.1:0-1568 GCF_044752385.1 Allobosea sp. CER48
ACGTGAAATGTTGCGGCCCAGCCACTTGTTCTCCTTGGTCGCAATCTCCCATGAGACGAGCTGGTTGAGGAAGCGCTCCGGATCGGGCTGCGGCTGCGTCGTGCTGTACATCTCCATGTCGCAGTACAGCTTGGTATAGGTGTCGGGATTGGCGACATCCGACGAGAAAAACACCGAAGCCGTGACCGACTTGAGCTCGAGGTCGATGCCGGCGCGCTGACAGGCCTGCTTGATGATGGCCTGGGTCTTCTGGCGCGGGGCGTTGATCGAGGTCTGGAAGACGAATCTGAGCTTCTTGCCGTCCTTCTCGCGGATGCCGTCGGCGCCGCGTTTCCAGCCGGCATCGTCGAGGATCCTGTTCGCCTTCTCGACATTGAACTCGTATTTCAGCTTCTGCGACTTGAACTGCCTGGGCTCGTTGACGAAGCTCGCCGTCGCGATGCCGCCGCGGCCATAGATGAACTTCTGGATCGAGTCGCGGTCGATCAACAGGTTGATCGCCTGGCGCACGGCCGGGTCCGACAGCGTCGGGTGCCTGGTCTTGACGCTCGAACGCTCGCCATCGACCTCGGTCCAGGGATCGGTCGTGTTCAGGATGATGAACTCGACGCTGCCAGCGGGCACGGCGACGACCTTGCCACGGCCGCCATTCTCCATGCGCTTGAGGATCTCGTCCTCGACCAGCATGTTCCAGGCGTAGTCGTACTCGCCGGTCTGCAGCACGGCGCGCGCCGCCGAAACCGCGTCACCGCCGCCCTTGATTTCGAAGGTGTCGAAATGCGGCTGGTTCTTGACGTGGTAGTCGGGGTTGCGCTCGGCGGTGATAATGTCACCCGGTTTGAACTCGACCAGCCTGTAGGGGCCGGTGCCGACCGGCTTCAGGTTGCCCGGTGCCTCGCGCGACCGGGAACCGACATATTCCCCGAAATGGTGTTTCGGGATGATCATGCCGGTCACGCCGACGAAGGGATCGGCCCAGAACGGGGTGGGTTCCGGGAAAGTCAGCTTGACGGTGAGGTCGTCGATCCTGGCGACCCTGATGTTGGTGTAGGAACCCGAAGTGTAGGCCGCGGTCGCGGGGTCCCTGGCGTATTCCCAGGTGAAGACCACGTCGTCCGCGGTGAACGGCTTGCCGTCATGCCACTTCACACCAGGCTTCAGTTTCCAGGTGACGGTCCTTCCATCCTCCGAAAGCCCGCCATTGGCGCGCGAAGGTATTTCCGCGGCGAGCTGCGGGAAAAGGTTGCCCTCCTTGTCCCAACCGGCCAGCGGCTCGAAGAAGACGCGCGACGCAACCTGATCCTTGGAGCCGGAGGCGAAATGCGGGTTGAGCAGGGTCGGGGCCTGCCAGAGCAGGATCTTCAGCGGCCCGCCGCCCCCCGCCTTGCCGGGCTTGTATTCGAGAGCGGCACTCGCCATCGCAACGTCATTCCAGAGCAGAATCTGGCTGGCGATCGGTGCCGCGATGCCGGCCGCCGCCATCCTCTGGATGAAGGAGCGTCGCGACAGCGCGCCCGCTTTCACATCTGCGACCAGGCCTCTGATAACCGCTTCGTTCATCCCGCCTC
>NZ_JBIWYK010000608.1:0-1567 GCF_044752385.1 Allobosea sp. CER48
TGAAGACGAGCCGCGCGGCACCCTGACTGTGCGAACCATCGCCATGCCCGGCGATACCAACGCAAATGGCGACATCTTCGGCGGCTGGGTGATGTCGCGCATGGACCAGGCCGGCGGCATCGCCGGCGTCGACCGGGCGCAGGGGCGCGTGGTCACGATTGCCGTCGATGCCATGACCTTCCACCGACCGGTGAAGGTCGGCGACGTGCTGAGCGTCTATACCGAAATCGAGTCGATCGGCCGGACCTCGATGAAGATCCATGTCGAGGCCTGGGCCAAGCGGTTCCGCACGACTGTCCATGAGAAGGTCACCGACGCGACCTTCACCTTCGTGGCGATCGACGAGGAAGGGCGCCCGCGCCCGGTGCCAAAGCCCGAGCAGGGTTGACCGGCGCCGCAAATCCTAACGGGGCGTGAAGCGGCGCTCCAACAATGTGATTCAAAAGAATCCACTTTAAACCGTTCTTTAAGCGCAAGCGGACGATGCTGAGGCCCGACAGACCGGGGAGGACCCGGCCGGGGGAAATCATGTCCGTTCGATGCCGCATGCGGGTCCAGCCGCCTGGCCTTCGCCAGGGGAGGGAGGGGATTCCCATGGCCGCAGCGTCAGCGATCCGGCAGCAACCGGCCTCAGCCGGATAGTCTCCCCATTCCTTACTTCAGTTCATTGTTCAGCGTTGCGTGATATCCGGAGTACGACTTCATGACGAAAGCCAAGCCCGCGCGTGAGGGCAAGCCGTTGCGGATCGGCATCGCAGCACGCATCTACGCCGCATTGGGCATGATGACGGCCCTGACCCTCGTCTCATCCTCGGTCGCCTGGTTTTCCTACAATCGCGTCGACCAGACGGTCGACGACCTCGTCGGCAAGAAGATGCCGGTGGTGGAGCTCGCGCTGGAACTCTCGCAAGCCGCGACCCAATCGACGGCGCTGGCCGCGCGCTTCAGCGAGATCGAGACGGTCCAGCAGCGCTCCACCCTGACGGGCGAGCTCGACAAGGTCGAAGCCCGGCAGATGGACCTGCTCCGCCGCATCGCCGAGCAGGGCCAGGACAAGGCCAAGACCCAGGCGGCGATCGACTCGCTGTCGCGCCAGATCAACGACATCAACGACCTGACCGGTGACCGGCTGCGCAACGCCTCCGAGCAGGGCGAGGCGCTGAACAAGCTGTCGAAGGCGCGCGAGGGCTTTACCGCGCTCGCCGATTTCGAGACGGGCGATGCGCAGTTCAACGTCAAGATGAACATTGCCAGCGCGACGCAGCTCACCGGCAAGGAAATCGAGGACGCGCTGTCGAACATCATCGACAAGGACCTGGCGGCGCTGCAGACGGCGCAGGCCCTGCAGCTGCAGGTCAGCGAGCTGGTCGGGCTGCTGCGCGAAATCTCACAGATCGAAAGCCCCGAGAAGCTGGAGAACGCGAAGGCGCGCTTCAAGGCGATTCTCGGCCAGGTCCGCGGCTTCCTCGCCGCGGCGGACAAGATCCAGGCCAATCCGGCGCGCGCACAGGCCGTCAATGCCGTGGTCGATCTCGGCGACGGGCAGAGCGGGTTGATCGCGATCCGC
>NZ_JBIWYK010000609.1:0-1564 GCF_044752385.1 Allobosea sp. CER48
GGCGACACCAGACCTCGGATGGCCTCGCCCGTGCCGGGCCGCCGGCTGGCAATCCCCGTTCGCAAACGAAAAAGCCGGCCCGAAGGCCGGCTTTCAGGAACGTCGATCGAATTGCGATCAGTACTTGCGGACGACCGGCTGGACCGGGAGCGTCTGCTTCGGATCGTCCCAATTGTAGGTGATGCCGATCGAAGCGATGTGGATGTAGGGCTTGGCCTCGGCGGTGTAGAACACCGCCCCCTGCTGCGGATGGGCACCCGAGTAGTTCACCGACGCCTTCTTCACGTCGATATAGGTGTAGCCGAGGTCGAGCTTGATCCGATCGGTAACCTGATAGCTCGCACCGGCGCTGAGCCAGAGCCTGTCGTTGTCCGAGATGAAGATCGTGCGGTTCTGATCGTTGACCGCCGACAGCTCGTAGCCGACACCGGCGCGCAGCGTCAGGTCCTTGCTGTACTTGTACTCGGCGCCGACCGAGAAGTACCAGGCATCGTCGTACTGGAAGTTCAGGCTCGTCGCCGGAAGGCCGTTGAGCTTGCTGACGATCGGAATGTTGCGGAAGCGGCTCCAGTTCGTCCACTCGACGCCGGCATGGACCTGCCACTGATCGTTGATCACTTGCGACAGGCCGAACACGACGGAGTCCGGCAGGTTCAGATTAGCCTTGACCGGGATCACGGCGAGCGGCGTCCTCAGCGTGCCATCCAGCGTCTGGCGGACCGGCGAGCGATAGGCCAAGCCGATATTGGTGCCCTCGAAAGGCGTCAGGGTCACACCGAAGCGATAGCCGACATCGATCGTATCGCCTTCGATGATCACCGGCGGGGCGGTCGGGCCGATGCCGGAAGCCTGCTTCAGCGACGCGTTGAGCCACTGGACCTGCATGGCCGCACCGACGGAGAGCCAGTCATTGACCTTGTAGCCGACGGTCGGCGAGACGTTAATCGTCGCGACCTTGGCCGAGCGCCCGTAGATCTGCGCGGCGTGGACCTGGTTGTCGGCCTTAGAACGCAGGCCGTAAGGCGCGCCGGTGGTCATGCCGATCCAGAACCGGTCGGTCAGCTGCCAGGCGCTGTAGGACGCCGGGATGAAGGCACCGTCACCGCCGAGATTGCCCGTGCCGTTCTGGATCGGGCTCAAGGGGCCGAAGGGAGAGCCGAGGCGCGTCGGCGAAGTCGGCTCATAGTCGCCGTTGGCGTTGAGATAGGTGAAGTTCCAGTTGCTGTGCCGGCCCGGGAACATGGTGATGGTCGCCGGGTTCCAGGCCATGGAGCCCATGCCGATGCCGCCGGCTGCCGCGCCGGAATAGGCCATACCGAGGCCTTCTGCGCTCTGCCCGCTGCGGATCGCAAAGGAGCTCGCGGAAGCGGCGCCTGCCGCGAGGAGCGCGGCGACGGAAACAGAGGCAGCAACGGCAGTACGGACAAGGCCCTTCATCGAATCCATCCCAGTTCAGCTTTTCCGAGACGCATGGCCTCGCTTGATTCGAACCATGACGCGACGCGTTTGCTGCCGCAATCCCGCCTGCATCGTCCAAAATCTGTCTCAAGTTTTCCTTATTCGG
>NZ_JBIWYK010000610.1:0-1564 GCF_044752385.1 Allobosea sp. CER48
CGCCCCTGGCAGCATGTGCCACCTGTTCGATCCCTACGGCCCTGAGGCGTCACGTGCCGATCTCTAGAGGCCTCGGAACCGATTTCGATCGCTGGCTGGGGAAACTCTTCCGCAAGGGGCCGTTCACCGCTCTGATCGTGCTGGTCAGGATCAACGAGCCGAAGGTGGAGCCGCTGCGCTCGACCTTCGTCCATGTCGTCGGCGACGAGATGGACTGGGGCGACATCGTTATGATGCTGCGCAGCGCCGGGGTGAGCTGGGACGGCGCGGCCTTCTTTCCGACGCGCGCCGACGCTGGCGGGCTCGTCCCCGACGAGCTCGCACGCATGCGGCTGCGCGAGCTCGAGGTTGCCCTGCGCGAAGACCGGCTGATCCTGAACGAGGGCGCATTCTTCGACGTCTGGGGGCGGAACCTGGAAATCCACGAAGCGTGAGACGTCCGCTTCTGCCCAAGTGCGAGCGAGGATGACGAGGCGCGGCGCTCTTAGGTGACGACCACCCGCCCTGGGCCTGCCTCGACCGCTCCGACGATCCGTGCGGCCGGGTAGCCCGCAGCCCTGATCTGCGCGAGCAACTCCTGCGCCCGCTCCGCCTTGCAGGACACCAGCAGCCCGCCCGATGTCTGCGGATCGGTGAGGAGATGACGCTGCCAGTCGGGCAGAGCGGCGGGCAGCGCAACGCCGTCGCCATAGCTCGCCCAGTTGCGGTGGGAGGCGCCAGTCACGCGGCCTTCCTGCGCCAGCCGCTCGGCCTGCGACAGCAACGGCAGATCGGCGAGCGAGAGCTTCAGCGTCGCGCCGGAGCCTCGCGCCATCTCCAGCCCGTGGCCGAGAATGCCGAACCCGGTCACATCGGTGATCGCGTGGACATCCCGGTCCTTCGCCAATTCGGCGCCCACCCGGTTGAGCAAAGTCACCGAAGCGATCATCTCGTCATAGGCGGCAGGCGCCAGCTGTTCCTTCTTGAACGCTGCCGAGTAGATGCCGACGCCGAGCGCCTTGGTCAGGATCACGGCATCGCCCGGCTTTGCGCCGCTGTTGCGACGCAGGTTCGCGGGCTTCACCAGCCCGATCACCGCGAGGCCGTAGATCGGCTCCGGCGCGTCGATCGAGTGACCGCCGGCGACCGGGATTCCGGCCGCCGCGCAGATCGAAGCCCCACCCTTCAGGATCTCGCGTGTCATCTCGATCGGCAGCTTGTCGAGCGGCATGCCGAGGATTGCCAGCGCCATGATCGGCTTGCCGCCCATGGCATAGACGTCCGAGATCGCGTTGGTGGCGGCGATGCGGCCGAAATCATGGGGGTCATCGACCATCGGCATGAAGAAGTCGGTGGTCGCGACGACGCAGGTCTCCTCGTCCACCTGCCAGACCGCGGCGTCATCTCCCGTCTCGGTGCCGACGAGAAGCTGCTTGTAAGGGCCTGCTGCCGGGTGCTCGGCCAGGAGCTGCTGGAGTACGGAGGGCGCCAGCTTGCAGCCGCAGCCGCCGCCATGCGCCAGGCTGGTCAGCCTCAAAGCCGCGGACTTTCCCATTGCGCCGCGTTCGATCGTCTCGTTCATCGT
>NZ_JBIWYK010000611.1:0-1562 GCF_044752385.1 Allobosea sp. CER48
GCTGCGCGCTTGCCCCGGAATGACGGGGAGGGTGGCCTCGCCCTCACAGTCGACGCCTGGTCTCCAGCGAGCGGCTCCAGCGCGATAGGGCAAAGCAGATCAGCCAGTAGATCGCCCCCGAAAAGACATAGGCCTCCATGTTCATGCCCACCCAGTTGGGATCGGCGAGCGAAGCCTGGGCGATGCCGAGCAGATCGAGGATCGAAACGACCAGCACCAGCGTGGTGTTCTTGATCAGCGCGATGAACTCGTTGGTCATGGCCGGCAGCGAGATGCGCAGCGCCTGCGGCAGGACGATGAGGCCCGTCGCCTTCCAGTAGTTGAGGCCGAGCGCCGTGGCTGCCTCGCGCTGGCCTTTCGGCAAGGCCTGAAGGCCGCCGCGCACCGCCTCTGCCATATAGGCGGCGATGACGAAGCCGAGCCCGATCACGGCGCGCGCCAGCCGGTCGATGCCGATGCCGCCGGGCAGGATCAGCGGCAGCAGCAGCGAGGCGAGGAAGATCACGGCGATGATGGGCACGCCGCGCCAGAACTCGATGAAGACGATGCTGATCAGCCGTATGACGCGCAGCTCCGACTGCCGACCGAGCGCGAAGAGAATGCCGAGCGGGATCGCGATCAGGCTCGCATAGACCGAGATGAACAGGGTGAGCATCAGCCCGCCCCATTCACGCGTTTCGATATAGCGCAGCCCGAAGCCGCCCGAGAGCAGCCAGATGCCGAGCGGCGGCAACAGCACCAGCATCGCGAGACCGAGCCTGAGCTTGAACCGCTGTGGAGCAAACACGACGGCGGCGATGCCGAGCGCGAATGCGATGCCGGCAATGTCCACGCGCCAGCGCTGGTCGACGGGATAGAGCCCGTACATGAACTGGCCGAAGCGGGCCTTGATGAAGACCCAGCAGGCGCCGCCCGGGGCGCAATCGGCCCGCGTCGTGCCCGTCCAGGTCGCGTCGATCAGCGCCCAGCGGATGATGGGCACGGCAAGCCAGGCGATGCCGAAGGCCAGGACCAGCGTGGTGAAGCCGGTGAAGGGGGTGCCGAAGAGGCGTTCGCGCCAGAGCGAGAGGGAGGAGGTCCGGTTCATCGCGTCACCAGGGCGATACGGGCGTTGTACCAGTTCATGAAGGCGGACACGGCAAGGCCGATGACGAGATAGACGGCGAGCGTCATGGCGATGATCTCGATCGCCTGGCCGGTGTTGTTGAGCGCCGAGCCCATGAAAAGGCTGACCACGTCGGGATAGGCGATGGCCGCACCGAAGGACGAGTTCTTCAGCACGTTGAGGTACTGGTTGGTCATCGGCGGGATCATCACCCGCAGAGCCTGCGGTATGGTGACGAGACGCAGGATCTGGCCTGGGCGAAGCCCGAGCGCCGAACCGGCCTCGGTCTGGCCGTGCGAGACCGACTGGATGCCGCCGCGCACGATCTCGGCGATAAACCCGGCAGTATAGGTGACGAGGGCCGCGAGCAGCGCGACGAATTCGGGAATCACGGCAAAGCCGCCGCGGTAGTTGAAGCCCCGGAGCGCCGGAACGTCCCAGCGCGTCGCCAGCGTGG
>NZ_JBIWYK010000612.1:0-1546 GCF_044752385.1 Allobosea sp. CER48
CACCGCTCAGCGCGCGATGGTCGCCGCCGCGCGGCCGTACCTGCCGCCTTCAGCTCGCCAGCACGCGCTGCGGCGGGAAGGTGATCTCGACCAGCGTGCCTTCCTTTTTCACGCTGGTGATCGACATTGCCGCGCGATTTGCTTCGACCAATGCCTTGGTCAGCGGCAGTCCGAGCCCGGTGCCGCCGGCACGACGCGTCGTCGGCACCTGGCGGAAGGGCTCGAGGGCGAGCTTCAACTCGTCGTCATCCATGCCGATGCCGGTGTCGCGGACCCGCAGGATCGCCTCGCCCTGGTCGCCGAGCGCGGTCGAAATGATGACCTGCCCGCCGGCATCGGTGAATTTCACCGCGTTAGAGAGCAGGTTGATCGCGATCTGGCGGATTGAGCGCTCGTCCGCCACGACCGGCGGGAGTTTCGGCGAGAGGCCGGAGCGCAGCACCACGCGGCCGCGCTGCGCCTCGGGCTGGAGCAGCGAGACGGTGGAGAGCGCGATCTCGTTCAGGTTCACGCTGGCGAAGTCGAGGTCCAGCTTTCCGGCCTCGATCTTGGCGAGGTCCAGCAGGTCGTTGACCAGACTGATGACGTATCCGCCCGACTGATGGATGTCGCGCAGGTACTCCTTGTAGCGTTCGTTGGCGATCGGTCCGAAACGTTCCTCGGCCATGACTTCGGCGAAGCCGATGATCGCGTTGAGCGGTGTGCGGATCTCATGGCTGATCTTGGCCAGCACGTCCGACTTCTGGGCGCTCGCCATCTCGGCGGCCTTGCGGGCATCGACGAGCTCGCCCTCGGTCTTCTTCCAGGCCGTGATGTCGCGCAGTACGGCGCAAAAGCGCGGCTCGGCGCCATGTGCAATCTGGCCCATGGTCATGAACAGCGGAATCTTGCCGCCCTGGCGCACGCGGCCGACGACCTCTCGCCCGTCGTTGAGCACCGACGCGACACCGCCGCCCTTCAGCCCCTCGAGGTAGTCCAGTGCCGGGGCATGGCTCTCACCGGCGAAAAGCAGCGTGAACAGCTCGCCGGTCACTTCGCGCTGATCGTAACCGAAGAGCGCCTCGGCCGCCTTGTTGAGCGACAGGATGCGCCCGCGGTCATCGACCGTGACCACGCCGTCGGTTGCGGTGTCCAGAACCGCCGTGAGTTCGGCGATACGGTCGTCGCGCGCTTCGGCATCGAGCCTGAGGGCCTCGACGCGGGCCGCGGATTCCGCTTCCTCGGCTGCGAATTCGGCGGCCAGCTCGGCTTCCTCCGCCTCTTCCGGAGTGAGAACCGGCACGTCGCCGCCGCCGCCATTCGGATGACGGAAGGCCATCAGCGTCGCCGGCTCGTCCTGCCACGCCACGCTGGAGAGCACGGCATCGACGCTGACCAGATGGCCGGTACGGTCGACCAGGGTCATGGCGCCGCCCGCGGCGCGGCCGGCTTCCTTGATCAGGCGGCTGACATTGCCGCCGGCCTTGAGGTCGGCGAGATCGGCATAGTCGAGCAGTTCGAGCAGCGTGCGGTTGGCGTAGAGCGCTTCCTCGCCACGATTGACCAG
>NZ_JBIWYK010000613.1:0-1541 GCF_044752385.1 Allobosea sp. CER48
GGGCTGGTCCTCGGCAATCCTTGCTCCGGTCAAAGCTCAGGATCCCAGCCATGCCGCTCTACTCGCTCGATGGAACAAGGCCCGACGTCCCGGGCGCGGGAGCCTGGTGGCTGGCGCCCGATGCGCATGTCATCGGCCGCGTCCGTCTCGCCGCGGATGTTGGCATCTGGTTCGGATCTGTGCTGCGCGGCGACAACGAGTGGATCAGCATCGGCGAGGGCAGCAACATCCAGGAAGGCTGCGTGCTGCACACCGATATGGGGTTTCCGATGTCGATCGGCGCCAATTGCACGATCGGACATCGCGCCATCCTGCACGGCTGCACGATCGGAGAGAACAGCCTGATCGGAATGGGCGCCACTGTGCTGAATGGCGCGAAAATCGGGCGCAACTGCCTTGTCGGTGCGAATGCGCTCGTGACCGAAGGCAAGGAATTCCCGGACAACTCGCTGATCGTCGGTGCGCCGGCGCGCGCGGTGCGGGCGCTGGACGACAAGGCTGCCGCGGGTATCACCGCCTCGGCCAAGGCCTATGTCCAGCGTTGGCGGCAGTTCGCTGCGGGCCTGCAGCGCCTGGATTGATCGCCGGAACGCCAACGTTACGGCCCTGCGGCTCCAAAAGAGGCGGGCCGGCCTTCCGGGGAGGAAAGCCGGCCCTGGCGAAACCCGATCCTTGGGGACGGGTGGGTGGGGACGTGACCGAGCCTCGCCGTCCTGTGTCGGCCGCGGCCTAGCGGGCCGCAGCCGGTTTCATCAGCGCTGCACCGAGGCGACGGTCGGGGTCTGGGCGCCGCCGAGCGAGGTCCAGCCCGTGCGGTACTGGGACTCGCGCTTGACGTAGACGTAGCCGGTCTGGCTCCAGGGCAGGATCGCGTTGCGCTTGTTGTCGAGAATGAAGTCGCCGCGGTCGGTCCGGATCATCAGCACGGCATGGCCGGCATTCTCCTCGTCGATCACGACAGTCACCAGCATGGCGCGGCGCGGCAGCCCGGCCTCGGCGAGACGCTTGCGCTTGAGCAGCACATAGTCCTCGCAGTCACCCTTGCCGTCGGTGGGAATGTCCCAGCGATCGACGACGCCCCAGTGATCCTCGTCGGTAACCGCCTCGATCTCGCGATTCACGCTGTTGTTGGTGGAGACGATCGTCTTCCACAGCTTGGCGTTCAGTTCGATGCGCTCCGGCTCCCGCGTGTCGGTGCGGCATTCGGAGGGAACGCGCTTGCAGAAGTCGGTCCACGCATAGGGGGCCCGGGCATCGCCCTGGGCCTCCGCTGGCAGGCTTGCGACCGGGATGCCGGCCGAACCCTGAGCCTTGGCCGTCGTGGCCGCTCCGCCGATGCCGACCAGCGTGGCCAGCGCGATACCGATCAGATTGCTATTGAGAGAAAACATGTCGTCCCCTTTCTGTCCCGGGGAGACGATGCGTGTCGGCGGATGGATTGCGGCTGAAATGGAAACGTACAAATTTATGTATTCGGCCCCGATTGTGCCGAAGAATAGATCAGCATCAATCTGCTCAAAACAGGATGGTAACGTTTTTTG
>NZ_JBIWYK010000614.1:0-1529 GCF_044752385.1 Allobosea sp. CER48
CGCGTGGCCACATTCTCGGCCGAAAAGCCTTCGATCTCGGTCTCGAACAGGCGATGGAAGTTGAGCTCGGCGTCGAGATGCAGGAAGACGCCGCCGAGCCCGATGGCGGCGCGGTCCATGAAGACGAATTCGCGCGGCACGGTCACCGGTCCGCGCTGCTTCAGGGCCTGATGCACCTGGAACGCCTGCTTGCGGCCGTACTCGGCCGGGCTCACGCCCTCGGCGATCCGCCGGACACGATCCTCCAGCAGCGGTCCGTAGATGAAGCGCGCCCAGATGTTCAGCGTGTCGACGAGATCCCTGGTCAGCCCCTTGAAGCCCCAGGTTTCGTAGGCGTGGATGACCCGCGCCTCCTCGCTGTCCCGCAGGCCGCGATAGAGATCGACCACCCCGCCGACGAAGGAGGGCGGGAAGATGCGGATGCAGCCATAGTCGAGCAGGTTGATGCCTAGCGGATCGCCATTCTCCGAGAACACCGTGTAGTTCCCGAGATGCGGGTCGCCATGGATGACGCCGTGATGGCTGAAGGGCCGCCACCAGGCCTTGAACATCGCCGTCGAGATGCGGTCGCGCGCCGCCTGCCCATCCTGCTTGTGCGAGAGGATCGGGCTGCCATCGAGCCAGTGCATCGTCAGGAGGCGCCGCGTCGAAAGCGCGGCCTCGACGGCCGGCACGCGCACCTCGGGCGTATCCGCCAGGATGGCCCGATAGAGCGCGATGTGCTTCGCCTCGCGCCGGTAGTCGAGCTCCTCGCGGACACGGGCGCCGATTTCCTTGGCGATTTCGGTCGTATCGATCACCGCGCCCATGCGCCGGTGCAGCGCGAACAGCACCTCGAGCTGGGCGATATCGGCTTCGACGGCCGATTCCATGTCGGGATATTGCAGCTTGCAGGCGAGCGGCTCGCCTGCCGCGGTCGCCGCGCGATGCACCTGCCCCAGCGAGGCCGCCGCTGCCGGCCTGAGATCGAATTCCCCGAAGCGCTCGCGCCATTGCGGGCCGAGCTCCGCCATCATCCTGCGCTTCACGAAGGCCGCGCCCATCGGGGGCGCCTGCGACTGCAGCTTCTGGAGCTCCGCCGCATATTCGGGAGGGACGACATCGGGGATGGTCGCGATCAGTTGCGCCACCTTCATGATCGGGCCCTTGAGGCCGCCAAGCGCCTTCGCCAGCGCCTCGGCATTGGAGGCGTCGCGCCCTTCGACGCCGAAGAGCCGGGCGCCGGCGATCCGCGCCGCCACCCCGCCGACATTGGCGCCGACGCGGGCATAGCGCGCTGCGCGGGCGGACAATCGATTGGCTTCGCTATCGCGTTCGGACATCGGCTCGCTTTCGCGTATCGGTGACTCCCGACATTTAAGTCCCCCGGGCCGTCATTCCAATGCGGCAGCTTGCCAGCGGCCCGGCTGCGCCGCTACGCACGGCCGATGTCCCAACTGATCGAAATCGGCGGCACCCGCGTCATCCTCCTCGACCGCTCCGGCGCCCTCCTTGCGGCCCCGGGCGACGCCAACGATTTCATTGGCGAG
>NZ_JBIWYK010000615.1:0-1526 GCF_044752385.1 Allobosea sp. CER48
CGCCGGCGGATGGCGCGACGTTCGGCGGCCTCCTCGTCCTGGCCCCAGACCGAGATCTGGTAGTCTTCGTCGAGATGGGCAGCTTCCCAGGCCGCCTCGGCATCGATCAAGCCGTTGGCGAGGGCCAGCAGGACGATGGTGGACCCCGTCAAGGTCATGACGTTATGGGCGCCGGCGAGCGCGAGCGGAGCAGGGATCCTGTCGACCTGCCGGGCGACGGCGGCAAGTGTCTCGGGCGGCTGCTCGGCGAAGACGACGCCCTCGGCCAGGACGAAGCGGGCGCCGATCAGCGCTTCGATGTCTCTGACGATGGGCTGCCAGATCTCATCCTGACGCGCGACGAGCGCCTCCGGTTCGCCGGCACGATAGCAGAGCGCATCCGAGGCAGCGTAGCGCACGATCTCGGCGCGCACCGCGTCCTGCTGGTCCTCAACGCCGTCGAGCGCCGAATTGACGAGGCGCGTCAGCGGCATCCGGGCGGGATCGATCCGCTCGGCCTGCCGGTCCCATTCGGCGGCGAGTGCCTGCGCAACCTCGCGCGATCCGACTGCCAGCGGCTTGCGGGCGGGGGTGCGGGCGGTGCGGCCATCGAGCGCGACATGGAAGAGGCCGTCACGCTCCAGCACCCCGGCCTCCTTGTAGAAGCGCGCGGGCAGGGGATTGCGCATGGCCTGCTGGGCGGCCGCCACGGGATCGGGCTGGCTGGCGCCAGGCGAACCGAAGCGGGCAAGGAAATCATCGGTGGACATGCCGCTGCCATACCCCATTCGCGCCCGGCACGAAACCGGTGGTTCAGGCTGCCCGGACGCGACCGAGAAACTGAGCGACTTCGGCGTCGAGGTGAGACGACTGGAGCGAGAGTTGGTCGGCCGATTCGGCGATGTGGCCGGCGGCCTCGTCGGTTTCGGCGGCAACGCGGCTGACGATGTCGATGTTGCTCGCGGCGGCGATCGTCTCGTCGGCGGCCTGGCGAATGTTGTCGGCGATCCCGGTGGTGGCCGCGTTCTGCTGCTCGACGACCACGGCTACGGTGCCGGAGATCTCGTTGAGCGAGCCGATCGTCGCGTTCATCGTGTCGATTGCCGCGGCGGCCTCCGCGCCGGAGCGGTGGATCGCCTCGATCTGGCCCTGGATTTCCTCGGTGGCGCGCCAGGTCTGGTTCGCCAGCGACTTGATTTCCTGAGCGACGATCGTGAAGCCGCCGCCGGACCGGCCGAGCCGCGCTGCCTCGATCGAGGCATTGAGCGCGAGCAGGTTGGTATGCTTGGCGATCGTCGAGATCACGCCCGCGATGTTGCCGATCTCGTCGGCCTTGCGCGAGAGATCGCCGACGGTGTGGAGAACGTTGCCGGCCTGCAGCGTCGCGGCCCCGACGATGCGCGCCGTTTCCGCCACCTGCCGGTCCACCTCGGCGAAGGATTGCGCAAGCTCGGAGGTGACCTGCGTCACTGCGATGACGTTGGATGAGGTTTGCCGCGAGGATTGCGAAGCGGCCGTCGAACGCTGCAGCACCTCCAGCGCGCCGT
>NZ_JBIWYK010000616.1:0-1525 GCF_044752385.1 Allobosea sp. CER48
CGCGCGGCTGGAAAGCGAGTTGCGGGCGCTGCCGGGGGTGCATGAGGCGCTGTCCCTTCTCGCGGGGCGCCGCTGCGTCGCCTCCTCGACCAGCCTTGCACCGCTGCGGCGCAATCTCGGACTCGCGGGGCTGATCGACCTGTTCGATCCGCATGTCTTCTCGGCGTCGCAGGTTGCTCGGGGCAAGCCTGCGCCGGACGTCTTTCTGTTCGCCGCCGCGCAGATGGGCGCCGAGCCGGCAAACTGCCTGGTGCTGGAGGACTCCGTACCGGGCGTGCAGGCCGCGAGGGCGGCCGGCATGCAGGTGGCGGGCTTCACCGGCACCGCTCACGACAGGATCCGCACGCGCGAGCGCCTGCTGGCGGCGGGTGCCGCCGGCGTGATCGACGACTACCGGGACTGGCCCGCGGAGGCGGCGCGGCTTGCCGGGCTACGCGCTACCTGAGGGGGTTCAGAGCATGCTGGGCAGCACGCGATCCGGCGGCTTGTGGCCGTCCATGAATGTCTTGATGTTGACGATGACCTTCTCGCCCATGTCGGCGCGGCCCTCGTGGGTGGCCGAACCCATATGCGGGAGGACCACCACCTTGTGCTGACGGGCGAGCTTGAGCAGGCGCGGATTGACCGCCGGCTCGCTCTCGAACACGTCGAGGCCCGCGCCGGCGAGTTCGCCGGCTTCCAGCATGCGGGCGAGCGCGGTCTCATCGACGACCTCGCCGCGCGCCGTGTTCACCAGGATCGCATCGGGCTTCATCAATTTGAGGCGGCGTGCCGAAAGCAGGTGATAGGTCGCCGGGGTGTGCGGGCAGTTGATCGAGACGATGTCCATCCGCGCCAGCATCTGATCGAGCGAATCCCAATAGGTCGCGTCGAGCTGTTCCTCGATGCGTGGATCGACCCGGCGGCGATTGTGGTAGTGGATCGACAGGCCGAAGGCGGAGGCGCGCTTGGCCAGGGCCTGGCCGATGCGCCCCATGCCGACGATGCCGAGTCGCTTGCCGGTGATCCGCCGGCCGAGCATCCAGGTCGGTGACCAGCCGGCCCAGTCGTCATCGGGGATGACGCGGGCCCCCTCCGCGATGCGGCGGGCCACGGCGAGGATCAGGGCGATCGTCATGTCGGCGGTGTCATCGGTCAGGACGCCCGGCGTATTGGTGACGGTGATGCCGCGCTGCACCGCGCTGGCGACGTCGATATTGTCGACGCCGTTGCCGAAATTCGCGATCAGGCGCAGCTGGTCGCCGGCCTGGGCGATGACGGCGGCATCGATCTTGTCGGTAACGGTCGGAACGAGGACGTCGGCGGTCTTCACGGCATCGACGAGGGCGGCCTGCGACATTGGCTTGTCGTCGATGTTGAGCCGGGCATCGAAGAGCTCGCGCATCCGGGTTTCGACTACGGCGGGCAGCTTGCGCGTGACCACGACCAGAGGCTTCTTCTTCGACATGGCGGTCACCCTTCCGTCATCCGTATTCGCGCGTAGCCCTCAACCTGCCATTAACCCTGCTGGCCCAGGAATGGTGCG
>NZ_JBIWYK010000617.1:0-1524 GCF_044752385.1 Allobosea sp. CER48
CTGCCGACCGTTCTTACGCGCTGATCCTCCCACTTCCACCGCCGGCGGAAATCCGCTCTGATGCGGAAACGGCCGCCTGACGGCCGAGGGGAGGAAGCGGCATGAAGACTTGGATCACGGGCGTTCTCGCCCTTGCAGGATGGGTTGCAGCAGGTATGGCCGGCGCACAGGACCTGATGGTCGAGAAGAAGGTTTTCGAGCTGCCAAGCTTCACGACCCAATCGGGACGCACGCTGAAGCAGGTCCGCGTCGGCTGGGAAAGCTACGGGACGCTGAATGCCGACAAGTCCAACGCCGTGCTGATCTGCCATTTCTTCTCGGGCAACTCGCACGCCGCCGGCAAATATGCCGCCTCCGACGCCGCGCCCGGCTACTGGGACGCGATCATCGGTCCCGGCAAGGCGATCGACACCGACAAGTATTTCGTCATCGCCTCCGACACGCTGGTGAACCTCAACACCGGCGACCCCAAGACGACCACGACCGGCCCTGCCTCGGTCAACCCCGATACCGGGAAGCCCTACGCGCTCGACTTCCCGATCGTCACCATCCGCGACTTCGTCGAGGTTCAGAAGGCCCTCGTAGAAAGTCTTGGAATCAAGAGGCTTGCGCTCGTCGCGGGCCCCTCGATGGGCTCCCTCCAGACCTTCGAATGGGCGGCCAGCCACCCCGAGATGGTCGCCAAGGCCATGCCGGTGATCGGCGCCGCCGAGGCCGATGCGATGCTGATCGGCTGGCTCGATGTCTGGGCGGCGCCGATCCTGGTCGACGCCAACTGGAACAATGGCGATTATTATGGCAAGACACCGCCACTTGCCGGGCTGGCCAAGGCACTGGCTGCAGTGACGCTGCAGGCTAACCATCAGGACTGGGCCAACGCCACTTTCGGCCGCCGGCCGGCCAAGGAAGGCGACGACCCGGCAAAGACGCTCGCCAACAAGTTCCAGTTCCAGAGCGTGCTGGACAATGCCGGTGCGGCGCGGGCGAAGGTCTCCGACGCCAACCATTTCCTTTATCTGATCAAGGCCAACCAGCTCTTCGCGGCCGGCGGCACCTCGCTGGCCGACGGCATGGCGAAGATCCGGGCGCCGATGCTCTACATCACGCAGCCCAAGGACCTCGTCTTCACCACCGATGCGGTCGAGCGCACGCTGAAGGCGGCGAAGGATGCCGGGCGTGACATCACCCATGTCACCATCGACGGCGCCCGCGGCCATCTCGACGGCGTGATGTCGATGAAGCAGGCGGAAGGCGCGATCCGCGCATTCATCGAGAAGTAGGGCCTCCCCCGCCCAGTCCGCGAGCGGTTCCGTGCTGGTCCGCGGCGAACCGCTCGCGATAGGCCTGCGGCGTCGTGCCGAGCCGCCTGATAAAGGCACGCCGCAGGGTTTCCTCGGAGCCGAAGCCGCAACGCCCCGCGACGCGGCCAACCGGGTGCCCCTGATCGAGCAGGTGGCGCGCCGTCTCGATCCTGATTTCCTCGATGGCACGGGCCGGCGTCCGGCCCGTCGCCGTTCGGTAATG
>NZ_JBIWYK010000618.1:0-1521 GCF_044752385.1 Allobosea sp. CER48
CCTGCTGCGCCGGCGCGACGCCGCGGAGCGCGCACATCACGCCGCCGACGCGCGCACGCAGCTCCTGCTCGATCACGTCGGGGACCTCGTGACCTGGCATGATGCGGCCGGCGCCGTCGTCATGGCCAATGCCGCGGCCCGCAAACTGGCCGGTGCCGAGCCCGGCGAACTGCTCGGGCGCGGGTTGCTCGATCGCGTCCATGTCGCCGACCGGCCCGCCTTTCTCAAGGCGCTCAGCGACGCCGCCCATGGCCAGGGCGCCGCGACCACCTGCTTCCGCACGCTCTTCGTTCCACAAGACGGCGAAAGCCGGTTGCCCGTCTCGCTCTGGCTGGAAATGCAGGCCTATCGCGCCGACGCGACGGGAGCGCAGGACGGCGCGGCCGTGGTCTGCGTCATGCGCGACATCACCGCGCGCCGCGCCGCCGAGGCCGAACGCGACCGCGGCCATGCCGAGGCGGTGAGAGCCAACGATATCAAGGGCCAGTTCCTGGCCACGGTCAGCCATGAGCTGCGGACGCCGCTGAACGCGATCATCGGCTTCTCGGAGATGCTGGCGGCGGAAGGCAACGACTGGATCGACGCCGAGAAGCGCCTCGAATACGCCCGCATCATCCATGGCTCGGGCCATCACCTGCTCGAGGTGGTGAACACGCTCCTCGACATCTCGAAGATCGAGAGCGGCGCGATGGAGATCGAGCGGGAGCCGCTCGACCTTGCCGGGCTGGTCCGCGATTGCTGCACGCTGATGACCCTGCGCGCCGAGACAAATGGCGTCGTGCTCGATCGCGTCGCCGGGCCGGCCCTGCCGCTCATTGCAGGCGATCGGCGCGCGCTGAAGCAGGTCGTGCTCAACCTGCTGTCCAACGCCGTCAAGTTCACGCCCGTTGGCGGGCGTGTCGTGGTCGCCGTGGTCCGGGACGGCGACATGATCGACCTGTCCGTCTCCGATACCGGCATCGGCATTGCGGCCTGCGACCTGCCGCGGCTGGGCGATCCCTTCTTCCAGGTCAAGGGCAGCTATGATCGCAACCACGAGGGCACGGGCCTGGGCCTCTCGGTGGTGCGCGGGCTGGTCGGCCTGCATGGCGGCGGCATGACCGTCGAGAGCGCTCCGGGCGTCGGCACGCGCGTGTCGCTGCGGCTGCCGGTCGGCGGCACCGGCGATGCCGAGCAGCCGGCCAGGATCGTCACCTTCGCCCGGGCTCCCCGCAAGGGGCTCGAGACCAAAGAACCCCTTCGCCTGACCGCTTGAGACGAGCTGACCGATGTCCGCAACGATGGCCGCCCGCGCCCGCACCGGCGCTTCCCTCTCCGCACCGGTCCGGCGCGCGCAGCCCGCGCGCCGTGCGCCCTCCAGGCTCGGGCGGATCAGCCGGATGGTCGGCCGCAGCCCGGGGCGTGCGCTGCTCTTCCTCGCGTTCGGAATCGTTGTCTGTGCGATCCTGGCCAACGCGCTGATGTTCCAGAAGGCGCGGCATCCGGCGCCGATGCTCTCTGCTGCGCCGGCCTCGCCGCCGC
>NZ_JBIWYK010000619.1:0-1520 GCF_044752385.1 Allobosea sp. CER48
CATGCCAGAAGCTGCCGCGAATTTGGGCAGCAGGCCCGGCGCAGGAGGAGATTTCCCATGAGCAACAGCAAGGACGTCTGGCGGCGCGTCGACGAAAAGGCCCCGGCCTATTTCGAGCTTTCCGACCGCGTCTGGCATGTTCCCGAGCTGAACTACCAGGAGGTGCGCTCCGCCGCCGAGCACGGAGCCATGCTGGAGCGCGAGGGCTTCCGCGTCACCACCGGCGTCGCCGGCCTGCCTACCGCAGTTGTGGGCGAGGCTGGCGAGGGCGGCCCGGTCATCGCGATCATGGGCGAGTATGACGCTCTGCCGGGCCTGAGCCAGGAAGCCGGCGTCGCCACCGAGACGCCGATCGAGAAGGGCGGCAACGGCCATGGCTGCGGCCACAACATGCTTGGCTCCGCCTCGCTGCTCGCCGCCGCCGCCGTGAAGGACTACCTCGCCGCCAACGGCCTCAAGGGCCGCGTGCGCTATTATGGCTGCCCGGCCGAGGAAGGCGGCTCGGCCAAAGGCTTCATGGTCCGGGCCGGAGCCTTCGACGATGTCGATATCGCGCTGTGCTGGCATCCGGCTTCGTTCAACGGCGTCAACCGGCCCTTCTCGCTCGCCTGCGTCGAGATCGAGTTCACCTTCAGCGGCCGCGCTTCGCATGCCGCGGCGGCACCCCATCTCGGCCGCTCGGCGCTCGACGCCGTCGAACTGATGCATATCGGCGTTAACTACATGCGCGAGCACATGCCTTCGACGGCGCGCGTCCACTACGCCATCATCAATGCCGGCGGCATCGCGCCCAACGTGGTTCAGGCCACGGCGACGACGCGCCAGCTCATCCGCGCCGCCACCCTCGGCGAGATGTGGGAGCTCGTCGCCCGCGTAAAGAAGATCGCCGAGGGCGCCGCGCTGATGAGCGAGACCACGGTCTCGATCAAGCAGCTCTCGGGCGACGCCAACCTGATCGGCAACCGACCGCTCGAAGAAGCCATGCAGGCCAATCTCGAGGCGCTCGGCGGCCCGGGCTTCGATGCCGAGGACCATGCTTTCGCCGCCAGGTTCCAGAAAACGCTGAGCGCGCAGGACATCGCCGCCGCCTATGGCCGCTTCGACCTCCAGCCGAAGGACGGCGAGGCGCTGAGCGACGAGATCTACCCGCTCGGCGCCGGCAACGACACCTCGGTCGGCTCGACCGATGTCGGCACCGTCAGCTGGGTCGTCCCGACCGTGCAGTGCCGCACCGCCTGCTACGCCATCGGCACTCCCGGCCATTCCTGGCAGCTCGTCGCACAGGGCCTCGCGCCCGCCGCGCACAAGGGCCTGGCGCTGGCGGCCAAGGCCATGGCCGGCGTCGCCACGGACGTGCTGGGCGACCCGGCCTTGCTCAAGGCGGCCAAGGACGAGTTCGCGGCCTTCCGGGCCAGGAACCCCTTCGCCAACCCGATCACCGACGATGTCGAGCCGCCGCTCGACATGGCGGCACATTGACGCTGCAGCCGGCTGAAAAGCGCGATGCATGTGAGCAAGGC
>NZ_JBIWYK010000620.1:0-1518 GCF_044752385.1 Allobosea sp. CER48
CCAGGGGATCGAAATCGCTTCTCGCGGGTTCCTTCCCTGCGCCGCCAATCGGGCGCGAGGAGTAGGACATGATGACGATCAGGCAGACAGCCGTTTCCTTCGCCGCATTTCTGGCCCTGGCCTCGCCGGCCATCGCGCAGTCGCGTTCGCTCGGGCCTTCGACCGGAACAGTTCGCATCGAGCAGGTCCAGGCCGGCTTCATCGCATCGGGCGAGGCGGGAGGTGGCACGTTGCGTTTCCGCGGGCGGTCCTATCCGATCACCGTCGGCGGCCTAGGCTTCGGCTCGATCGGCGCTTCCCGCACGGTCGCATCGGGAACGGTCTACGGCCTGCGCAATGTCGCCGACTTCGCTGGCGCCTATGTTCAGCTGAAGGAAGGCTGGGCCGTCGGCAATCAAGGCCGCGGCAATGTCTATCTGCGCAACGACAAGGGCGTGACCCTGCGGCTGGCAACCCAGCGCCAGGGGCTGCAGCTGTCCCTCGGGGCCGACGGCGTGCTCATCGGCTTCAAGCAGTAGGCGCCGCGGCGTCGGTTCGGCGCTGACGGAGCGCACCGCGCACGATAGCCTCTAGGCATTTGCTTGGCCTAGACTATGGTGCGCCCGCTTTGACGATCCTGCTCGTGCCCCTCGCCATCCTTGCCGCCGCCGCCCTCCTGGCGGCGGTGCTGTGCATTTCGCTGCGCCCGCTCCTGGTCCGCTATGCGCTCGCGCGGCCGAATGCGCGTTCCAGCCATAAGGTGCCGACCCCTCAGGGCGGCGGCATCGCGGTGCTGGCCGGAGCCTTCATGGCCCTGGCCGCGGCGCTCTGGCTGCAGCCGGTCGAGGGTGAGGCCTGGAGGACTGCCCTTGTCCTGGGCGCCGCGGCGCTGGCGCTGGCCGCGGTCGGCGCATGGGACGATATTCACCCCCTGCCGGCGAGCATCAGGCTCCTGCTCCAGGCGGCTTGCGTCGGCGTCGTCCTCTTCGGCGCTGCACCGGAGCTGCGCCTGTTCCCGCAGATCATGCCGCTTACCGTCGAGCGGGCGCTGGCGCTCCTGGCCGGCGTCTGGTTCGTGAACCTCGTCAACTTCATGGATGGGCTCGACTGGGTCACGGTTGCCGGCATCGTGCCGCTGGCCGCCGCGCTTGCGCTGGCCGGCAGCGCCGGCGCGATCGACCCGGTCACCGGCTGGCTGGCGGCGGCGCTCTGCGGCGGGTTGATCGGCTTCGCGCCCTTCAACAGGCCGGTGGCGCGCCTGTTCCTGGGAGATGTCGGCTCGCTGCCGATCGGTCTGCTCACCGCCTATCTGCTCTACCGGCTTGCCGGGGCCGGCGCCTTTGCTGCTGCCGTGATCCTGCCGCTCTATCATATCGCCGATGCCACGATCACCTTGCTGCGTCGGCTGGCCCGCGGCGAGAAGGTCTGGGAGGCGCATCGCACGCATTTCTATCAGCAGGCGACGACGAACGGTTTTAGCGTGATCGCTGTGGTCGGGCGCATCGCCGCTCTGAACATCGTTCTGGCCGCTCTCGCCGG
>NZ_JBIWYK010000621.1:0-1516 GCF_044752385.1 Allobosea sp. CER48
GCGCGCAACGCAGCGTCTGCATCATAGCACCCGACAACCACGCCTCCTTACGAGTCGCGCAGAAGCTCGGCTACAAGAGTTTCGGGCAGGTCGAGTATCAAGGCGGCCCGGTGACGATGCTCGAACGCATTCCGGATTGACGGCGCGCCTACGGGGGAGGTCAGGCATGGATCAGGACAAGCTCAGGCAGCTGCGGCAGCGCTATGCTGGAGCCGGCGGCGGCGACATTCGCGATCCCCATTTCGCCCGGGTCGCAACTGCCCAGTTCACCGGCGACCGGCGCAAATGGCCCTTCGCCGATGTCGCGACCTTCGTCGGCGCGCCTTATCGGCCGGATGCCCTGGCCAAGCCGGATCTCGGCGGGCTCGATGTCGCGATCATCGGCGTGCCGATGGACCTGGGCGTCACCAACCGGGCGGGCGCCCGGCTGGGGCCGCGCGCGGTGCGTGCCGTCGAACGCATGGGGCCGATGGACCATGCGCTCGGCACCGCGCCCTTCACCATGATCAAGGCCGCCGATATCGGCGACGTGCCGTTCCGCTCGCGCTATTCGCTCGAAAGCTGCCACGAAGATATCGAGGCGACCTTTCGCGGCATCGTCGAGGCTGGTGTCTCGCCGCTCGCAGTCGGCGGCGACCACTCGATCACCTATTCGATCCTGAAGGCGGTCGGTGCGAAGCGGCCGGTCGGGATGGTGCATATCGACGCGCATTGCGACACGTCCGGCCCCTATGAAGGGTCGAAATTCCATCATGGCGGGCCATTCCGCCAGGCGGTGCTCGACGGCGTGCTCGATCCCGAGCGCGTCATCCAGATCGGCATCCGGGGCGGCGCCGAATATCTCTGGGAGTTTTCCTATGATTCCGGGATGACGGTGATCCACGCCAACGAAGTGGACGAGCTCGGCCTCGAAGCGGTGATCGCCAAGGCGCTCGGCGTGATCGGGGAGGGGCCGACCTATGTCTCCTTCGATGTCGATTCGCTCGATCCCGGTTTTGCTCCCGGGACGGGGACGCCGGAAGTCGGCGGCTTGACGCCGCGCGAGGCGCTGGCGATTTTGCGCGCGCTCAAAGGGCGCGACATCGTGGCGGCTGACGTCGTCGAGGTGGCGCCACAATACGATGCGACCAGTAACACCGCACAATGCGCGGCGCAGGTGCTCTTCACCGAGCTCTGCCTCCTTGCAGAGGCTCGCGTCGCAGGAAAAGGAAGACCATGACCCGCTTCGGTTCGATCATGCGGCTCGCCGCTTTGGGCGGGCTTTGCCTGTTGGGTTTCGCGGCGCGCGCCGAGGTGCCGGAGAACGGGGCCGCCTATGCGGACGCCGCCGTCGCTTCGGTCGAGAGCGCGGCGCGGGCCACGCCCGGCAAGCAGACGCTGCCGCGACTCAGCGATCCTGTCGACAGCAGGATTCTGACGGATATCTGGAACGAGGCCGCGATTCTCGGCAAGGGGCCTTATCGCGCTGCGGACATTCCGGCGCTGATCAATATCGTTCAGAAGCAGGTGCGCATCG
>NZ_JBIWYK010000622.1:0-1509 GCF_044752385.1 Allobosea sp. CER48
TCCGGGCGTGACAGGGCTTCCTGCGCGATCACCGCCTGTGGAGGCATCATGTCACCCGAGTTCCTGCTGACCTCGCTGATCATCGTCGCCTCGCCGGGAACAGGCGCGATCTACACCATCGCTGCCGGGCTCACGCGCGGTTCACGGGCGAGCGTGCTCGCGGCATTCGCCTGCACGATCGGCATCGTGCCGCATCTGATCGCGGCGATCATGGGCATCGCGGCGCTGCTGCATGCCAGCGCGCTCGCCTTTGCGATCGTGAAATATGCCGGCGTCGCCTATCTGCTCTACATGGCCTGGCAGACGCTCAAGGAACATGGCGCGCTCAAGGTCGACACCAGGGCGGACGCACGCTCGGCCTGGCTCGTGCTGCGCGACGGGCTCGCGATCAACCTGCTCAATCCCAAGCTCTCGATCTTCTTCGTCGCGTTCCTGCCGCAGTTCATCGCGGCCGACGAAGCAAACCCGATGTCGCGGATGCTGGAGCTCTCGGGCGTGTTCATGGCGATGACGTTCGTCGTCTTCGCGCTTTACGGCCTGTTCGCTGCCGCGATGCGCGACAAGGTCATCGGGCGCCCGGCGGTGATGGCTTGGCTGCGCCGCAGTTTCGCCGCCGCCTTCGTCGCGCTCGGCGCCAAGCTCGCGCTGACGGAGCGTTGACGAGCCGATGGCGCGGCAGGCGATCCTGACGATCGAGACGCGCGGTCCGGGGCTCTATGAGTTCACGGACCGCGCCGTCGCCTTCCTGCGGGGCGGCGGGGAGACGAGCGGGCTCCTGACGCTGTTCGTGCGCCACACCTCCTGCTCGCTGCTGATCCAGGAAAATGCCGACCCGGACGTCCAGCGCGATCTCGACGCGTTTTTCCGCAGGCTGGTTCCAGCGGCCGATGATCCTGCGATGGACTATTTGGTCCATCGGGCCGAGGGACCCGACGATATGCCGGCCCATATCAAGGCGGCGCTGACGCCGGTTTCCCTCGGCATCCCGGTGATCGGTGGCCGTCTCGCACTCGGCACCTGGCAGGGCATCTATCTTTTCGAGCACCGCGCAAGGCCGCATCGGCGCGAGGTCGCGCTGCACCTCGGCGAATAGTCGTTCAGGCCGGCGGCGCGACGACCAGCGCGACGAGGCGCCGGACGATGGGCAGGACCAGCAGCAAGGTCGGGAAGGCAACGATCCAGGACAAGGCCCAGGATGCGGGCCAGGTCTGCAGAAACTCGACCGTCGGGCCGAGAGCCTTGAGGGTCGAGATGCCCGAGACGACGAAGGTCATCAGGATCGAGAGGAAGAACGGCATCGCCACACCGGCGTAGCGGGCGGGGAGGCGGCGGAAGGCAGGGCGAGGCATAGGTCGGGCTTTCGCAAGTGGCAGGCCGTTCGGATGCATCCGGATACGGCATCATGCCGATTGGATGCGTTGCCTGACGTGAGACGCTTACGAACGGGTGCTATGCCCGATGGCGGCTGCATAGTCGATGGCAGCCCGAATGCCAAGCCGGTTACCGTGC
>NZ_JBIWYK010000623.1:0-1501 GCF_044752385.1 Allobosea sp. CER48
CGAGCATGACGTCGAGGCTCGTCACTCCGCAGCGACAGTGGCGGGCGCCGTGAACGGCCTGTCCTCGATCCCCGCCCGCGCCAGCTTCTCCGGCAATGGCCCGCCGGTCGCCCAGTCCAGCAGTTCGGCGGTATGGACAACCGGCGTCGTCGCGCCCTTGTCGGCAAAGCCCTTCGCGAGCTGGGTCATGCAGCCGATATTGCCGGTCGCGACCAACACCGGCTTTGTGCGCTCGATGTTGCCGATCTTGCGTTCGCGCAGGCGCCCGGCGATCTCGGGCTGCAGGATGTTGTAGACGCCGGCCGAGCCGCAGCAGATATGGCCTTCCGGCACCTCCCTGACCTTGAAGCCTGCGCTGGAGAGCAGCCGCTTCGGCCCGTCCTTGAGCTGCTGGCCGTGCTGCATCGAACATGCCGAGTGATAGGCGATCGGCATGGCGACATCGCGGATCGGGGCGAGTTCCAGCGTCTCCAGAAATTCGGTGACGTCCTTCGCCAGCGCCGCGACCTGCGCCGCCTTCTCGGCATAGGCAGGCTCGTTGCGGAACATGAAGCCGTAATCCTTGATCGTGGTGCCGCAGCCCGAAGCCGTGATCAGGATGGCATCGAGCCCCTCGCCCCGGACCTCGGCAATCCAGGCGTCGATATTGGCACGGGCGAAGGCGAGTGCATCGTGCTCCTGCCCCATATGATGGACGAGCGCGCCGCAGCAGCCCTCGCCCCTGGGCAGCACGACCTCGACGCCATGGCGGTTGAGCAGGCGGATCGTCGCCTCGTTGATGGCGGGATCGAGCACCGGCTGGGCGCAGCCCGAGAGCAGCGCGACACGCTTCGTCCGCGCAGCGGGCGGCGGGAAGTTCTGCGGACCCTCCATGGTGGAGCGCGTCGGCAGCCGCGCCGGCGCCAGCGCCAGCATCGCCTTGAGCCTCGGCCCCACGACCGGTACCACGCCGAGGACGGGCGCCAGGGGCTTGCCGATGAGCGCCGCCAGCATCGCGGCCCGGAAGCGGCCGGGATAGGGCAGGATCGCCGCCAGCACCCTGCGCAGCAGCCGGTCATGCCAGGAGCGCGTGTAGGTCTCCTCGATATGGGCGCGGGCATGATCCACGAGATGCATGTAGTTCACGCCCGAGGGACAGGTCGTCATGCAGGAGAGGCAAGAGAGGCAGCGGTCGATATGCTTCACCACCTCGGGGGTGGCGGGCTTGCCGTTCTCCAGCATGTCCTTGATCTGGTAGATGCGGCCGCGCGGGGAATCGAGCTCGTCGCCGAGCAGCAGATAGGTCGGGCAGGTCGCGGTGCAGAATCCGCAATGCACGCAGGTACGCAGGATCTTCTCCGAGGCCGGCATGCGCGGGTCGGAAGCAAGGCGCTCGGGAGTGAAGTTGGTCTGCATCAGATCCCCGCATACATCCGGCCGGGCTCGAAGATGCCGGCCGGATCGAAGCTCGCCTTGATGCCCGCCGTGACCCGCATCAGCGGCTCCGCCAAGGGCTGGAATA
>NZ_JBIWYK010000624.1:0-1499 GCF_044752385.1 Allobosea sp. CER48
TGCTCGTGGAGTTGCGCCTGCCACGTGCCATCCTCGGGGCACTCGTCGGGTTCAGCCTCGGCCTGTCCGGCGCGGCGATGCAGGGCCTGCTGCGCAATCCGCTGGCCGAACCCGGCGTCGTCGGCATTTCCAGCGCGGCCGCGTTCGGCTCGGTTCTGGCGTTATACAGCGGGCTGTCGGCAAGCGCCGCGCTCGCGCTGCCGCTCGGTGGCATCGCCGGCGCGGTCCTCGCTACGATCCTCCTCTTCGTCCTTCTCGGCCGCGGCGCCGGCACGACCACGCTGATCCTGGCCGGTGTCGCCCTCAACGCCTTTGCCGGCGCCGCGACCTCGCTCGCGCTCAATCTCGCCCCCAATCCCTATGCCGCGCTTGAGATCGTGTTCTGGCTGATGGGCTCCCTTGCCGACCGCAGCCTGGCCCACGTCCTGCTGGTCCTGCCGCTGATGCTTGCCGGCTGGGCCCTGATGCTGTCGACCGCGCCGGCGCTCGATGCCCTCACGCTCGGGGAGGACACGGCCGCCAGCCTCGGCTTCGATCTCGCTTGGCTGCGCGCGCGGCTGATCGGCGGCACCGCGCTCGCCGTCGGCAGCGCCGTCGCCGTCACTGGCGCGATCGGCTTCGTCGGCCTGGTCGTGCCGCATCTGCTGCGCCCGCTCGTCGGCAACCGCCCCGGACGGCTGCTGCTGGTCAGCGGCTTCGGCGGGGCGATCCTCGTGCTGCTCGCCGATACAGCTCTCAGGCTCGCGCCGATCCGGCCGGAACTGAAGCTCGGCGTGGTCACCGCTCTGATCGGCGCGCCGTTCCTCTTCAGCCTCGTCAACCGCATGCGGCGGGAGGCGTGATGGTGATCGAAGCCCGCGAAATCGTCGTCTCGCTCGGCGGCAGGACGATCCTCCAGAACGTTGGCCTGGCGGTGAAGCCGGGCGAGCTTCTCGGCCTCGTCGGCCCCAACGGAGCCGGCAAGACGACGCTGCTGCGCGTGCTGGCCGGCCTGCTCATGCCGGCTGCGGGCAGCGTTCTGTACGGCGGGCAAAGCGCCCGTGCTCTCGGCCGTCAGGCACTTGCGAGGCAGGTGTCCTTCCTCGCGCAAGGCGGGGATGCCTCGTGGCCGCTCTCGGTCGGGGCCGTCGTCGGGCTCGGACGCCTGCCGCATCGCCGGCCCTTCGGCGGCATGACCGAAGCGGACAGGAAGGCGATCGCCGCCGCGCTGGCCCATTGCGACGTCACCGGCTTCGCTGACCGCACCATGGGCACGCTGTCTGGTGGCGAGCGTCGTCGCGTCCTGCTGGCTCGCGCGCTTGCGGTCGATGCGCCCCATCTCCTAGCAGACGAACCGCTCGCGGGCCTCGACCCCTTGCATCAGCTCGACGTGATGGAGCTGCTGCGCCGGACCGCACGCCGAGGGTCCGGCGTCGTCGTCGTGCTGCACGACCTCGCTCTGGCCACCCGTTTCTGCGACCGGCTTGCCCTGCTCGATCACGGCCGTCTCGTCGCCGAAG
>NZ_JBIWYK010000625.1:0-1494 GCF_044752385.1 Allobosea sp. CER48
CCTTGCCGCGCGCTTCGGGGAAGGGAGGACGCAGGTGGACAGGTCGTTTTTCTGGCGCAAGGGCGATTGGGGCGGCTATTTCGGCCTGCTGGCCAACAACCTGACCAATCTGCTGACGATGATCGGCCTGCTGCTCTTCGTCGTCGGCTTCCCAAAGGAGATGGTCTACGGGCGGATCGCGCCGGCCTTCGGCCTCGCGATCTTCGCTGCGAGCCTCTGGTACACCTATTTCGCCTACAAGCTGGTGAAATCCTCCGGCCGCTCCGACGTCACCGCGCTGCCCTCGGGCCCGAGCGCGCCGTCCATCTTCACCGTCACCTTCCTCGTCATCCTGCCGGTCTATCTCCAGACCAAGGATGCCGAATTCGCGCTGCAGATCGCCCTGGTCTGGTGCTTCGTCGAGGCGATGATCCTCGTCCTCGGCTCCTTCCTGGGCGAAACGATCCGCCAGACCATTCCGCGCACGGTCCTGCTGTCCTGCCTCGCCGGACTCGGCCTGCTGCTGCTTGCGATGAACCCGATGCTGCAGTCCTTCGAGACGCCGATGGTGGCCTTCGTCGTGCTCGTCCTGATCTTCATCAACTGGTTCGGCAAGAAGCCGATCTTCGGCAAGGTGCCGACCGGCTTCCTGCTGCTCGCGACCGGCACGGCGTTGGCCTGGGTCTTCGGCCTGCAGAGCCCGGCCGAAATCCAGCGTTCGCTCGGCACCTTCGGCTTCAACCCGCCGGTGCTGCACATCTCGAGCTTCCTGCAGGGCCTGCCGCATGCGCTGCCCTATCTCGCCTCCGCCGTTCCGCTCGGTCTCGCCAACTACGTGTTCGACCTCGAGAACATCGAGAGCGCTCACGCCGCCGGCGATCCCTACCCGACGCGGAAGGTGATGATGGCGAACGGGCTGTCCTCGACGCTCGGCGCCTTCTTCGGCAACCCGTTTCCGGTGACGGTCTATATCGGCCATGCCGGCTGGAAATCGATCGGTGCGGGCACGGGCTACACCCTCTTCACCGGCGCCTCGATGTTCCTGGTGACGCTGTTCGGCCTCGGTGCCTTCCTGCTGGCGCTGATCCCGATGGTCGCGGTGGTCCCGATCCTCGTCTATATCGGCGTCGTCACGGCCAATCAGGTGGTGCGCGAATCGCCGCGCGAGGAGGTGCCGGTCATCTTCGTGACCATGTTCCCCTGGATCGCGAACTGGGCGCTGACGCTGACCAACAACACGTTGTCGGCCGCCGGGACGACGGCACGCACCGTGGGCGTCGATGCCCTCGCCAAGAAGGGCGTCTACTATCAGGGGCTGTCGAATCTCGGCAACGGGGCGCCGCTGAGCAGCATGATCTGGGGCTGCATCACGGTCTTCGCCATCACCGACAAGCCGCTGCGCGGCGTGGCGGCAGCGCTGGCCGGGGGCGTGCTGGCGCTGTTCGGGGTGATCCATGCGCCGACGGTCGGCTTCGCCCAGCAGCAGTCGATGCCCCTCGTCTACGGCTATTGCAT
>NZ_JBIWYK010000626.1:0-1494 GCF_044752385.1 Allobosea sp. CER48
CCAGCCCGAGCCCCGGAAACATTACGCCTGCATGGGCGTTCTGTTCCTGCCCCCGATGGCGAAAATCGGGCGGTCCCCCAGGAGAAACTCGTCGCTATGCGTCTCATCGTCGTCTCGAACCGCGTCACCATCCCTGATCGTCTGGAAAAGGCAACGGCGGGTGGACTGGCGGTGGCGTTGCGCGAGGCGCTGGAACAGCATGGCGGCCTCTGGTTCGGCTGGAGCGGTAATGTCAGCGAGGCGTCGGTCCACGATATCCGGCACGTCCAGCGTGGCAACGTCACCTACGCGGTGACCGATCTCAGCGAGGCCGAGCGGCAGAGCTACTACCTCGGCTTCTCGAACCGCGCGCTCTGGCCGCTGATGCACTACCGGCTTGGGCTGACGGATTTCCAGCGCAGCGACTATATGGGCTATCTCGGTGTCAACCGCCGCTTCGCCCGGGCCCTGGCCAGCCTGATCCAGCCGGACGACCTGATCTGGATTCACGATTATCACCTGATCCCGCTCGCGGCGGAGTTGCGGCGGCGCGGCATCACCAACCGGATCGGCTATTTCCATCACATTCCCTGGCCATCGGCCGATGTGATCGGGGCCTTGCCGTTCAGCGCAACGCTGATCCGCACCATCTCGGCCTATGATCTCGTCGGCATGCAGACTGAGGTCGATGCCCGCAATCTGATCGGCGGGCTCGAAGTCCTCTGCGGCGGTCGCAGCGACGGGCAGCGTGTGCGCGTCGGAACGCGCGAGACGACGGTACAGGCCTTTCCGATCGGCATCGATGTCGAGGCCTTTCGGCGCCTCGCCGCCGCTTCGACGCGGCAAGCGCCGACGCCGCTGCGTGCCACCCGGGAATCGCTCGGCGAACGCAAGCTGGTGATCGGCGTCGACCGGCTCGACTATTCAAAGGGTATCGTCCAGCGCCTGGAAGCGTTCGGCGAGTTCCTGCGCGGCCATCCGGAGCATCGCAGCAGCGTCAGCCTGCTGCAGATCGCGCCGCCCTCGCGGAGCGACGTTCCCGAATATGCCGAGCTCGACCGCCTTTCCGACGAGGTTGCCGGGCGGCTGAATGCCCAGTTGGGAGAATTCGACTGGACGCCGATCCGCGTCGTGAAGAAGGCCTATTCCCGCAACGCCCTTGCCGGCTTCTACCGACGCGCACAGGTCGGGCTGGTCACGCCGATGCGCGACGGCATGAACCTGGTCGCAAAGGAATACATCGCTGCGCAGGACCCCGCCGATCCCGGTGTGCTCGTGCTCTCTCGCTTCGCCGGCGCCGCGCAGCAGTTGCGCGATGCCCTGATCGTCAATCCCTACGATACCCATGAAGTCGCAGAGGCGATCCGTACTGCGCTTGCCATGCCGAGAACCGAGCGCATCCGCCGGTTCGAGGCGCTCTACAGCATGATCGCCGCGACCGATATCGATTGGTGGACGCAGCGCTATCTGGCAGCCTTGGCGCATGGCAGCGAGATTTCTGCGGCGGATGGCGGG
>NZ_JBIWYK010000627.1:0-1489 GCF_044752385.1 Allobosea sp. CER48
GGCAAGCGAAGCGGTACGGCGAAGCGCTCGGCATTGGCGCTTGCGGCGTGATGTGCCGCAAGCTCGCCGACGGTCGCGATCCAGGTTCCGGGCGAGGTGGTCACGACATCGAGGAGCTTTTCCAGCATGCGGATGCGGCCGGCGCGGCCCGAAATCCAGTCATGGATCGTCAGCATCATCATCCGGCCCTCGCGATGAAGCACATGCCATTCGTCGAGCCAGGCATCGAGGATACCGCCCTGCGGCGAAGGCGGAGCGCGGTCGGTCGGGCTGCCGGTGAAGCGGAAATAGATGGCATCGTCGACAGCCCAGAGCACGGGCACCTGCGTCACGCCATCGATGGTGTAGGGGTGATCGAACCCCATCAGCGAGGAATCGTAGAGGCCGCGGCGCTTGATCTCGGCCAGCATGAAGGGCGTCATCTCCCAGGCCGGCGAGCGGAAGCCGGTCGGGACGATGCCGGCCTGGCTCTTGAACAAGGCCAGCGATTCATCGAGCGCGCGTGCGAACTCTTCCGGCCCCGCCTCGGTGGCGAGCTCGTGGAAATAGCCGTGCAGGCCCACTTCATGGCCGCGCGCGACGAAGGCCGGCAGCAGCTCGGGATGGTTCTTCGCCACCAGGCCCGGCACGAACATCGTCGCCTTGATGCCGTAGCGGTCGAGCAGGTCGAGAATCCGCCATATCCCGATGCGCGGCCCGAACAGGCGCTGCTCGATCTGGCCGAGCGTCTGCGGCGCATCCGTCGCTAGGCTCCATTGATAGGGGCTCTCGGCATCGACATCGACGGTGAAGCAGAAGGCGCTGCTCCTGCCCTGCGGCCATTCATAGGCCGAGACGGGGAAGCTGGCCGGAGGAAGGCTATCCGGGTTCATGATGCGGCCCTCATAGCGCGCTCTTCTTGTCCTGATGGACCGCGAGCGTCCCGGCCGAGTTGCCGCCATCGACCGTCAGCGTCGCCCCGGTGACATAGGCGGACGCGTCGCTGGCAAGATAGAGCAGCGCATTGCCGACATCCTCCCGCGAAGACGGGCGGCCGAGCGGGATCTGCGAAACCGTGTTGCGGATATGCGCCTCGGAGAGATTGCTGACCGTGCTGCCGGCCGCGAAGCCGGGTTCGAGCGCGTTCGAGCGGATGCCGTATTCGGCGAGCTCGACGGCAAAGCCCTTGGTCAGGCGATCAAGCGCAGTCTTCGAGGTCGAGTACACGGTCGCCGTGCGCCGCATCTTGCGCGAAGCGCCCGAGGAGATGTTGATGATCGAGCCCTTGACGCCCTGGCGCACCATCTGCGTCGCCAACTCGCGGCTCAGGATGAAGGGGGCGCGCAGGTTGATCGAGAAGATGCGGTCGAAATCTTCGGTGGGCGTATCGAGCAGGAAGGCGCTGGGATAGATCCCGGCATTGTTGACGAGGATGTCGACGGCGCCCCAGCGCCTTCCGATCTCGTCGGTCAGCGCCTTGATCGAGGCCTCGTCTGTGAGATCGGCGGCC
>NZ_JBIWYK010000628.1:0-1487 GCF_044752385.1 Allobosea sp. CER48
GTGCAGAGCGCGGTGGAATTGGCGAAACAGCCCTTCGACGCCGAAAGCGCCCGGATTCCAGCGGAATTGTCGAAGCTGACCTATGACAGCTATCGCGAAATCCGGTTTCGTCGGGACAAGGCATTCTGGCGCGATGGCGGGTCTGACTTTCGCCTGCTGCCGTTCCATCTCGGCTTTCTGCACAACAAGCCGGTGCAGCTTCATATCATCAGCCATGGCAACGCGATCCCGATTGCCTTCACCACCGGCCTGTTCGAGTACGGGAAAGTGCCCGTCCCGAAGAGCCTCCCGCCGGCCCTGGGTTTCGCCGGCTTCGCAGTGACCACCAACCTCAACGCACCGAAGGTGCAGGACGAGATCATCTCCTTTCTGGGAGCGAGCTATTTCCGGTTGATCGGACGCGGGCATCGCTACGGGCTTTCTGCGCGCTCGCTGGCATTGAATGTCGGTGGCCAGGAGCCCGAGGAATTTCCCTTCATGCGGGCGCTGTGGGTGGAGGAGCCATCGCGCGATACCACCGAGCTCGTCATCTATGCCCTGCTCGACTCGCCCTCGGTCGCCGGAGCCTACCGCTATGTCGTCAGTCCGGGCAGGGAAACCCATGTGGACGTCACCGCGACGATCATTCCCCGCAAGGAGATCGAGCGGATTGGCATCGCACCGTTGACATCCATGTTCCAGGCCGGCGAAGGCGATCTCGGCCAGCGAACCGATTTCCGCCCGGAAATCCACGATTCCGATGGGCTGATGCTGCAATCCGGCACGGGAGAATGGATCTGGAGGCCGATCCGCAATCCCAAGGCGCTGCGCATTTCGAGCTTCGCCGACAAGAATCCGCGCGGCTTCGGCCTCATGCAACGCGACCGCGACTTCGGGAGCTATCAGGATCTCGAAGCCCGATACGACGCAAGACCGGGCTATTGGGTCCAGCCGCGGGGCGATTGGGGCGCCGGCCGCATCGACCTCATCGAGATCCCCACCGTGAACGAGGCGTTCGATAATATCGTTGCCTGCTGGACACCGAAGGAGGCGCTCCCGAGCGGGAAAGCCGCGGAGTTCAGCTATCGCATCTCGGCGATCTCGACGACCTGGCACCTGCACCCCTACGCGCAGGTCCAGCAGACTTTCAACGGTTCGGACATCGAGGACGGAGTGGTCGACGGGAACGGCACGAAGCGCTTCATCGTCGATTTTGCCGGCGGCGATCTCGCCTACTATCAGAGCGACCCCGATCGGCTGGAGCTTGTCGCGACCACGACGAGCGGTACGATCACCTCGAGCATTCTGGCGTTCCATGCACCCTTGAAAGGGGTGCGCGCGATCGTCGATGCGCAGCTTCCCGACGGTCAGTCGGCCGAGCTCCGCATGTTCCTGAGAACGCGAAATCGCACCTTGAGCGAAACCTGGACGGCGACCTGGTCGGTCCCACCCGGTGATTCAAGCCCAGCACAGCCTCCCCAGAACGCTCCAGCGCGCAATTGACGCCT
>NZ_JBIWYK010000629.1:0-1484 GCF_044752385.1 Allobosea sp. CER48
GATCGCAACGGCCCGCCTATGTCAGCGATCCGCAGGCAAACTACGCCCGCTTCGGTTCACGCCGCCGACTTCCGATCAACGCCATCAGCATCGGCCCAATCGAGAACTCATTGGCTTCAGCTTTCCGCGTCAGGCCGCGCAGATATCCGCCGGCGCTGGAAATCGCCTCGCCGCGCTGTAGGATTGCCGCAACGACAATCGAGGCCTCCGTCTCGCCCATCGCATTCTGCGCATCGAGCCAGGCGCTTGGGCTAATCCCGAGCATCGATCGCACCATCGTCGCGGTCGCCAGGAAGTCTCGCCAGTTCGAAATCCCGCCGCGGGCGTAATCGATAATATCCGGGCAGGCATCGAGGACCATTCCCAGCGGGAAAGGCCGTTCTGGCTTCCTCACCGGTTCAGGATCGCTCTCGACCTCGACCACCCTGCTTTCTGGAAAGCTAGGTTCAAGATCAGTAGGAAGGTCTGGATTTGAATTCTGTTTGTGGCGCTCAGAATGAGACTCATTGCCGCTTAGATTCTGAGTTTTGGTGTGAAGTTCCAGCAGGTTGAGGATTTCATCAGCCAGCATCGATAGCTCGTCAGCAATCGGCTCCAGGAGCTCCATTGGAGCAGTGCGCGGAATACGATCAACAATCGCTCGATAGAGCGTGTGGATCTCCGGCCAGGTCGACGGGCCCTGCCCTGCCGAGTGTGCGGGGACGTTCTCCTCGATCGCGGTCGCGATCATCTTCGCGATGTCGCGACGACAGATGGTTATCCGCTCGCGAACGAGCTTGAGAGCTCGCTCCTCGAGCCTGAACTGCTCGGCCGCGCTCTCGATCTCTGCAGAACGAGCAACCAATGGCGACAGGTCGAAGCCGAAGGCGAGTTCGATCTCCCCTCCCCTCCCCTTCCGGGCGTAGCGCTTTCCGTTCGGGCTATCGCGGCGGATGATGAGACCGGAATCGACGAGGACAGCCAGGTGCCGTCGCAGCGTCGCCGGCGACATACCGTGCGCCCGTAACGCCAGCTGCTGGTTCGATGGGAAAACGATGAGCTGCTCGCCCGTCAGGACCGTCTCCGGATGGAACGTGAGCAGAGCGTCGAGCACCGCCAAGGCGCGCTCGTTCACGCCCAGCCGAGCTTTCGCCGTGCAGACATCCCGAAACAGATTCCATTTGTGGACCGCCTTTTCGGGCGGCCGCTCCTTCGCGAGCGACTGATTTGCCACATGGGCGAGCGTCAGCGTTCGCCGCCCGAAGGGCGTCGTTGAGATATGAGAAACCACGTTCCTTCACCTGTCGTTAGGCAAAAGAATCCCGGCCTCCAAAACGCATGCGCGTCAGGAGTGACTCTTGACAGCGATTCGCGGAAGTGTGATTCTCTAGGTGCGAACTGAGAGAAGGGCTTCCGGAATTCGTTTCGGGGGCCTTTTTCCTTTTGCGGGGCTAAATCCTCCAGTTGATTCTCAGGCGCTCAGCGCGCGCCCTATTCCGAGTTAC
>NZ_JBIWYK010000630.1:0-1482 GCF_044752385.1 Allobosea sp. CER48
CGTCGCCCTGCCCAAGGGCGCCGATCGCCCCCATGCGATGCAGGACGTCTCGGTGGAATTGAAGGCGGGCGAGATCGTCTGCGTCGTCGGCGAGTCCGGCTCCGGCAAGTCGATGACCGCCAATGCGATCATGCGGCTCCTGCCGACCGGCGTCGCGATCGAGCGCGGTCGCGTCCTCTTCGAAGGTCGCGACATCGCCACTGTCGACGAAGCCGAGATGCGCAAGATCCGCGGCGCCGGCATCGCCATGATCTTCCAGGAGCCGATGACGGCGCTGAACCCGCTGCGCTCGATCGGCGACCAGATCGGCGAGATGCTGCGCATCCACACCGGCCTCGACCGGCGCGCGATCGCGGCCCGCGTACAGGATCTGCTGGCGGAAGTGCAGATCCCCGAGCCCGAGCGCGCGGCCAGGGCCTATCCGCACGAGCTCTCCGGTGGTCAACGCCAGCGCGCTATGATCGCTATGGCGCTCGCGCTCGATCCCAAGGTGCTGATCGCCGACGAGCCGACGACGGCGCTCGACGTCACCACCCAGGCGCAGATCCTCAAGCTCATCCGCGAGCTCCAGGCGCGCAAGGGCACCGCCGTGCTCTTCATCACCCATGATTTCGGCGTCGTCGCCGAGATCGCCGATCGCGTCGTGGTGATGCAGCACGGGCTGGTCGTCGAGCAGGGCGAGCCCGGGGCCGTGCTGAAGCGGCCGGTCCATCCCTATACCCGCCAGCTCATCGCCGCCGTGCCGTCGCTCGAACCGCCGCCGCCGCGCCCGCTCGCCGACGAGGCGATCCTGGCGATCGAGAAGGTCTCGAAGACCTATCGCACCGGCGGCTTCCTCGGCCGTGGCCGGCGCGTCACCCACGCGGTGAAGGACGTGTCGCTTGTGCTTCCGAAGGGCTCGACACTCGGCATCGTCGGCGAATCCGGCTCCGGCAAATCGACGCTGGCGCGCTGCATCATCCGGCTCATCGATCCCGACGCCGGCGCGATCCGCCTGCAGGGCGAGGACCTGACGAGGCTCACCCGCGCCGAAATGCGCGCGCGCAGCCGGCACATCCAGATGGTGTTCCAGGACCCCTTCGCCTCGCTCAATCCGCGCCGCAAGGTCGGGGAACTCGTCGCGCAGGGCCTCGTCGTCAACGGCATGCCGCGCAAGCTGGCGCTCGAGCGCGCCCGCGAGCTGTTCGGCCTCGTCGGGCTGGATCCGGCAGCGGCCAGCCGCTACCCGCATGAATTCTCCGGCGGCCAGCGCCAGCGCATCGGGCTTGCACGGGCGCTGGCGCTCGAACCCGATGTCCTCGTCGCCGACGAGCCAGTCTCGGCGCTCGACGTCTCCGTGCAGGCGCAGGTGCTGAAGCTCCTCGCCGGCCTGCGCGAGCGGCTGGGCCTCTCCATCGTCTTCATCACCCATGATCTGCGCGTCGCCGCCCAGGTCTGCGATCTCGTGGCGGTCATGAAGAACGGAGCGGTCGTCGAGGCCGG
>NZ_JBIWYK010000631.1:0-1481 GCF_044752385.1 Allobosea sp. CER48
CGACCAGGAATGTCCGCGTATGCTCGGTGTGGCGCAGCGCATGCTGAAGCGCCGCGCCCTGGCGGAGGAAGCGGTGCAGGACAGTTTCATCCTGATCTGGCGCCATTCCGGACGCTTCGACCCGCAACGCGGTTCGGGCCTGACCTGGATCTACGCGATCCTGCGCAACCGCGCGCTGTCGATCCTGCGTGACGAACGGCGCATGGAGACCAACGAAAGCCCGACTGGCCAGGAGGCCGCAAGCGAGGAGGATGATCCGGAGACCGTGATGGCGAAGCTCTCCGATGCCGAGGCATTGCGCGGCTGCCTGGAAGCCCTTCCGGCCCCGCGGCGCGGCATGGTGCTGCTCGCCTTCGTGCAGGGGCTGAGCCATGGCGAGATCGCCGGTAGGCTCGGCATGCCGCTCGGCACGGTGAAATCCTGGATCCGCCGTTCGCTGATCGCACTCAAGGAGTGCCTCGGATGACGCTGGGACCGGATCGCGAGATTGTCGCGGGAGAATATGCGGTGGGTTTGCTCGACGGCGCCGAGAGAGAGGCGTTCGAGACGCGAATGGCGGTCGACGCCAAGCTGGATGCCGCGGTCGCCCGCTGGCAAACGCGGCTGGCGCCGATCGATGCCACCGCCCTGCCGATCGAGCCATCGACAGGGCTGTGGCAGCGCATCGAGAGCGGCCTCGATCGTGTTCCCGCTCGAAGCGAAGCCGTGGCCTCGCAGTCAGCGCCCGGCGCGCGGTTCTCGCAATGGTGGGACAGCCTCTGGCTCTGGCGTGGAGCAGCCCTTGCCGGTGTCGCCGCCGCGCTGGTGCTCACCTTCGGGCTCGTCGCGGCGCTCGATGGCGCCCGTCGCCAGCCAGTGATGGTCGCGGTTCTGCTGACGGAGACCAATGTCGCAGCGGCCGTGGTGAACACGTTCGCTGACCGGCGCGTCGAACTGTTGCCGCTCCAGGATATCGCCGTGCCGCAGGGGCGTGCGCTGGAAATCTGGACGCTGTGGGACCGCGCCACCGGGCCGCGTTCGGTCGGGCTCATCGACCGGGCTCGCGCCGTGCCCCTGCGCCTGGAGAACCTGCCGCTGAATGCCGACCAGCTCTTCGAGATCACGGTGGAGCCCGCGGCCGGCTCTCCCACCGGACGCCCTACCGGCCCGATCGTCGCGAAGGGGCTGACAGCGCGACGCCTCTAGTCGATCGGGGGGCCGATCGGGGCGCCGGGCAAAAAAGCCCCTCAGCGGCCTTGCAGGGCGATCAGACTGACGTCGATCGTGCGGGCGCGAAACCCGGCTTCGCAGTAACAGAGATAAAACTCCCAGAGCCGGCGAAACGGCTCGTCGAAGCCCAACGGCGCGATTGCGGACCAGTTGTCGAGAAAGCGCCGCCGCCACTCCTTCAGGGTCAGCGCGTAGCTGTCGCCGAAGTCGAGCTGCTCGACGACAGCGAGGGCGGCCGCCCCGGCGTTGTTCTTCAGCACTGGAACCGACGG
>NZ_JBIWYK010000632.1:0-1478 GCF_044752385.1 Allobosea sp. CER48
ACGCCAGCAACCGAACGGGGATTGGCGCCGCCGCTGCTTTCGCGGCGCAGGAAGCGATCGCCCAGGACATCGCCCATGTCTTCATGGCGTGTGCCCGCCATCTCGGGCTGCCCGCCCGTTACGTCTCTGGCTATGTAGCCGAGGCCAGCGGCCTGCCCCACGGCAACGGCGCACATGCCTGGGCTGAAATCCATCTCGATGGCTATGGCTGGATCGGCTTCGACTGCGCCAATCGGCTCTGCCCGATCGATACCCATATCCGCGTCGCCGTAGGGCTCGATTTTGCCGATGCAGCGCCGGTGCGCGGCTCGCGCCAGGGTGGCGAGGGCGAGAGTCTCAACGTGCTCGTCAGCGCGCGCGAGGCGGAAGGCCGCGCCGCCAACCAGTGAACGCACCCAGCGAAGTGCGACAGATGCAAGGAAACGCCCTGTGACCTATTGCGCCGGAATCCTCGTGCAGGACGGCCTCGTCATGATCGCCGACACCCGCACCAATGCCGGTCTCGACGACGTCTCGACCTTCCGCAAGCTCCATGTCTTCTCCTGGCCGGGCGAGCGAAGCTTCGGCCTGATGACGGCCGGGAACCTCTCGATCAGCCAGTCGGTAGTGAGCCTTCTGCACGAAGGCCTGCTCAACCCCGAGACCGGCGAGACGGAATCGCTCCACAACGCGACGTCGATGTTCCGTGCCGCCCAGCTGGTCGGGCGCTGCATCCGCCATGTGCGCGAGATCGATGGCCCGGCGCTCGACGAGGCGCGCGTCAAATTCGACGTCTCGATGCTGCTCGGCGGGCAGATCAAGGGCCAGCCGATGCGGCTCTTCATGCTCTACGCCGCCGGAAACTTCATCGAGTGCGGCGCCGACGCCCCCTTTCTCCAGATCGGCGAGCACAAGTACGGCAAACCGATCCTCGATCGCGCCGTGACCTTCAAGACTCACCTCTACGACGCGCTCAAGGTAGGCCTGATTTCGATGGATTCGACCATGCGTTCCAACCTCGGCGTCGGCCCGCCGATCGATCTGCTTGTCATGCGGCGCGATGCCGATGACCTCGAGCTCAACCGCCGCGTCGAAGCGAGCGAGCCATATTTCCACGACCTGCGCGAGCGCTGGTCGGCGGCCCTGCGGGCCGCCCACATGGCAATTCCCCGCCCGCCTTATGGCTCGCCGGGTTCCTAAGTCCCCAACGGCAACCGGATATCAATAATTGTTGTGTTGATTCGTCCGGCGCAGATTTGCCCTGGATACCGGATGCTCCACCCTTTTGCCGCGAAGAAGACGAACGCGGGTTCCTCCGCTCGTATGTTCGCGAGCACCGTGGCGACCCTCGGCTGCGCCTTCCTGTTGTTGAGCGCCGCCGGCATCGGAGTCGTCACGGCGATCACGCGCGAGGCCAACCGGCTCGAGGCCCAGCGCCAGGCCGAGCGGATCGAGACCGCCTTCAACTCCCAGCTCCGCCTCAACGAGCTGCGCCTCGA